>JBMYUK010000017.1:0-14711 GCA_049605275.1 Phycisphaeraceae bacterium | reverse complement strand
AATGGCATCGACCCGGCCGGCAATCCTCTGCAGCAGGCCCCCGTGCTCGCCGCTGGTGTCGGGCACGACGCGGCCGACGCGGCATCGGGTGTCGTCGGTGTCGATACATCCGGTCTTGCGAATGGCACTTATACCGTCGTCGCGCGTATCGTCGCCAACGATATCGCCTCGCAGACACCCGACTACTCCAAGGTCACGATCGAGCCTGCGGGCTCGGGCATCACCGGCTACAACGTCCTCTGGGGCATTGACGAGGATGACAATACGCTGTTTGGGGTCTGGGACATCAGCGATCCGGTATCGACCTTTGTCGATTTCGGCCCGCTTCACGTCGATGACAACGGTTCGATCGTTCCGCTCTACAACCGCCCCGAAGCCATCGCGGTCGGCACGGACGGCATCGCCTACGTCGTCTCGAACGACACCGTGGCAGGCGTCGCCGGCCCGGTCCTGCTGCGCATCGATACCAACGCGCTCGACCCGGCTCAGGACGCCGTCGCCGAAGTGATCGGCCGCATCCCCGTCCCCACGCTGACCTCGGGCTACAACGCCGTTTCCGGCCTCGACTTCGATAGCCAGGGAAACCTCTACGGCCTTTACCTCCATAGCCAGCCGTTCACCCAACCCGCCCAGCTGTTCAAACTGACGGTGACCGAAGACCCGGGCGGGTCCTTCACCATCGAGATCCCTGAGCGTCGCCAGCTTGTCAGTCACCCGGCCAATACGATCGTGATCGAAGCCGAGCAGCCCGACACCATCACCTCCCCGATGCAGACGCACGCGGATAGCGATTTTCTCGCATCCAACGGCGGCTACCTCGAAGTCGCACCGGGCAACAACGCCTGGTCGCCGCCATCGACCGCCGGGATCGCTTCGTATCAATTCACCACGGCTCAGGCCGGCAACCATTATTTCTGGGGAAAAGTGATCGCCGAGGTCACCCAGGACGATTCGTTCTGGGTCAAGATCGATAGCGGCGATTGGATCGAATGGAACGGCCTGTCGCCTATCAACGAGTGGACGTGGTCCGAGATCTATGACCACGACCTGCCCGGCGACCCGCCGATCGTGATGAACTTCGGTGCCAACGAGCAGCACACGATCCATATCGCTTATCGCGAAGACGGCACGAAGCTCGATCAACTCCTCATCACGCCCGACAGCAGCTATAACCCCGCCGCCTCGACGTCGCAGATCCTCGGCGCAGAAGACATGTCCTTCGATCGCAACGACAATCTCGTCGTAAGCGACCGGGAGACAGATAAGGTCTACAAAATCGATAAATCGACCGGTCAGATTCTCGGCGAGTTCGACTGCGAATCGTTCACCCACCTCGAAGGCATCGCTTTCAACCCAGCGAACGACGAACTGCTAGTGTCCGAACGCGGCGCGAACAACGCGCGTTCGGTCGGCGAGGGCGCAGCGCCCAATTCCGATCTGTTCCGCCTGTCATTCTTCGGGATCACCGACGCCGAGGCGCTGGATTTCCAGACGACAACATCCCAGATGCCGGATCGACGGGTCTACTTCCTGCCCGACGAGGACGACGGCGAACTGGGCGCGGTCTGGAACATCGACCACGACGCGACTTCGCAGAGCAGCCTCGGACTGCTCATGGCCGAAGACACGCCGGGCAACTTCCTCCCGCTCTCCGGCGTCGAACCGATCGCGATCGATACCAACGCGACCGCCTACCTGGTCCACAGCGGTACGATCGGAAGCAGCACCGGCGTCAAGCTGTACAAGCTCGACCTGGCCGACGCCGCTAACGACGCGGTACAGGTCGTCGAATACATCGGGACGATCACCACCACCGCCAGCCGCTCGGTACCCGGCCTCGCGTTTCATCCGGTGACGCAGGATCTCTACGGCATTCTCCGTCGATCCGACGAAACCGTGATCGATCAGTTGATTAAGATCGACACTGCCGACGCGAGCATCCTGGAAACCCACCTTCTCGAAAGCGCCGATCAGACGATCGCCGCGGAGCGCGCTCAGGGCATCTCGTTCAGCCCCAACGGAGCGACCCTCTACGTCTCCGACATCTACGACAACGACATATATTCCGTCGATCCTACCGATGGGACGATCACCGCGGTCTACGACAACGACCCGTTCAATGGGCTGACGACGCACGCCAGCCAGCGCGTACTCGCGCTCGAAACCGACGGGCTCACCGGCGACCTCTTCGCCAGTGAATCCGCGGGCGACAGGGTGTTGGATCTCGATGCCGGCAACGGCGGCAACCAGGAGCGATTCGTCTACCCCACCGGCATCACCGAGGCGGAGGGACTGGGCTACTACCCCAACCTCGCGCCGGCGGGGACCACCACCGGTGGCGGCACGAGCCTGACCCCGCCGCCGATCACCGGCCCCGAGCACACGATCGCGCCCAACCCCGCTCGCCCAAGCTACAGCGCGCTCGACACCGATACGCTCCAGGACGTCACCACGAAATTCGAACTCGAGTACCGGCACACCAGCGCGAACCAACACACCGGCGATCACTTCGTCGGCGTCCGAATCACCAAGGGCAGCGCGATCGACGTCCGCGATCAACTCATGCTCGTCATCGACGGACCGGACAACGCCAAGGTCGACCTGATCAACGCCCAGGGCGTACTGCCCGTCGATGCTCGTTTCTCATCGGGTGGCTCAGCCTACATCGAGGTCGGTCACCTGCTCAGCAGAGACGACAACGGCTTCTTCGAGCCCAGTTCGCAGAACGGCGAACTGACGCTCCGCTTCCGATACACCGGCGACGGCCAGGACGACTTCACCCAACGCGATCGATTCGATTACACGCTCGCGCTGCACGGCTCGCTCAACCAGGCACCCACCTTCGTCACCGACCCCTACGCCAACTCGCAAGGCGCTGCCTACCCCGTCATCACCGATCCCACGGCCTACATCAGCGACCCCTCGACCGGCAAGACCCTCCAGATCGCCGCCGGCCAAACGCTCAGCTACCACGCCGTCGCCGACGACCCCGAAGAGGACGACGTCACCTACAGCCTCGTGCTCGGCAGCACCTCGGCAGCGCTCGACCCCGACACCGGCACCCTCGATTGGACCACCTCGGCAGACGACATCGGCACCCGCACCTTCCGCCTGCGGGCAACCGACCAGTTCGGCCGATACGACGCGGCTAACGACCAACTCGTCCGCGTCCGCGTCGTCCCCGCCATCGGCAACCACGCCCCCCAATTCCAAACCGACCCGATCTTGCAAGCCGTCGCCGGCCAACCCTACACCTACGACTCCGACGCCACCGACCCCGACAACGACACCCTGACCTACAGCTTCGACGCCGCGCTCACCGACGCCGACGACCCACCCGCCAGCGACTTCGCCGTCAACCCCACCACCGGCCAAGTCACTTGGACCCCCGACCCCTCCCTCATCGGCCAAACCTTCACCGCCGCCCTAACCGTCACCGACAACAACGGCGGAACCGACACGCAAGACTACACGATCCAGATCATCGCAGGCCCGGAGAACAATGCACCTGTGATTATCAGTGAGCCGCCGCTCGTCCATAAGATCCCAGCTAGCCCTAATCTATCGAATGGAGATGTTACACCTACTTCTTTGGTAGTGGATGTACCGACCAACGAAACAACTAATAAGACAGTTTCTATCACACTTCCTTCTACAAATACGATTGATAAGGTTGATGTTTTTCTCTTATTCGATGATACAGGTAGTTTTGCCTCAACATCAAATACGCTTATCAGCGAATTTCCAACGATTATCAGTGACGTCGAAACTTCGTTACCAGGTGTTTCGTTCGGTTATGGTATTGGTAGATTTGAAGACTACTCAAATTTCGCTGGGGAATACCCAGAAGGTAGGCCGTTTACTCTCAATCAACCCATCATCGTCGAAACGGAAGTAGGAAGTACACCATTCCAGGATGCAATTGATGCCGCTTTAGGACGTAACGCACCCGGTAATGGAGGTGATGGTCCCGAATCTTTGATCGAAGCGCTATATCAAGTTGCGACCGGAGCAGGTTTTGATCACGATGATGACGGGGATACAGATGGCTCTGGTCCCGCCGGTTTAGTTTCAACACAAATATCTCCTGGCTCTGATGGTGATGTACCCGCGTTTTCTTCTTTTACTTCCGATCCGGCGAATAATGTTTTAGCTCCGGCTGGGACACTTGGTGGTGTGGGTTTCCGTGACGACGCATTACCAATTATTCTTGTTGCAACTGATATTGGTACTGTTTATCAGGGCGGACCATCCCATCCTGATCCGATTTCAGGGGCTAGTGGTGTAATTGTTCCGCTTTCTGAGTTCCAAACTTATGCATACCGCGAGACCACTCCAAATAATGCTGGCGCAACCATTCAAGATGCAGTAAATGAATTGGTTAATCTGGGTGCATTGGTCATCGGGCTTGGCGATACTTATGCTTTCGAGCCAAGGCCTACGCTAGAAGCATTGGCAAGACTCACAGGCAGCGTTAATGGTGGTACCAGCACTATCGATAGTGGGATTGCGAATGATGAGATATTGCCTGGTGATCCACTATATTTTGATATCAATCCGGGTTCAGGTAGTAATGTTGCAGATGGCATCGTTTCAGCGATTGAGGCCGCAGTAATAAGCACGGCTTTTGATATAGAAGTCGTACCTTCCGATGAAAACATTACTATTTCGTCAATTGCGATCAGCCCAACGGGTACCGCACCGAACCTTCATGTCGCTCCTGGTGTTGGTGCTGGCGATACGGCGACTTTCGATATTCAATTGATTGGTGACGGTCAGGCCCATAGCTTCGATCTGCATTTTGTACGTGCTGGAACACAGGTCCTTTTGGGATCGATCCCCGTCACACTCAATGCGTCTTACGAGTACGACGTCGATGCGATCGATCCTGATGGCGACGTCCTTACCTACGAACTCATTGGCGAAACTTACGGGGCTACGATCGATTCGCAGACTGGTGAAGTCTACTGGCCGGCGGATACAACGGGTAGTTACGCGTTGACGGCGAAAGTGACAGACCCGCACGGCGCTTCGGATACGCAGGCTTGGACGTTAGACATCGATAACGTCGGCACAGGTAACACCGCCCCAGTCGTTACCTCGACTGTGCCGGACGAGGCGACAGCGGGAATTCAGTATCAATACCAGATCGTAGCCAGTGATCCTGACGGGGATCATATTTCGCACTATCTGCTACCTGATACGCCTGAGGGTCTTACGGTTGACGCTGATGGTTTACTGTCATGGACGCCGTCGGGAGCGCAGATCGGCACAAATGCATTCACCATCCGCGTCACGGACGGCCAGCCAAACGGCTTTACGGACCATACCGTAACGATTGAGGTCGGCGCTGAGGAAATCGACAATACGGTCCCGATATTTACAACTTCTGGTCGTGCAATTGTCGTTGTAGGTGAGGTGTATCGATACCCCGCTCAGGCATATGACGCCGAGGGTGACCCCATCACCTACCAGATTGTGTCTGGTCCGGCGGGTATGGCGATGGACGCCGACTCCGGACAATTGGTCTGGAGCCCTGAAGAGGGCGATGTTGGTAATCAGCAGATCGTGATCCGTGCGACTGATACGCGTGGGCTTTCGAGTGTGCAGTCTTATACGTTGCGTGTACTTTCGAACAACATCGCTCCTGAGATAATTTCCGATCCCCATGGTCCGGCGCGGGGTGGTTCTTCGCCTGAGACTTACATCTATCAAGTCGTTGCAAGTGATGAGAATGGGGATGCGTTGCGTTATACGCTCGTTGATGGGCCGGCGGGGATGACGCTGGATCAGACTGGGTTGCTGACGTGGACGCCGGGGGTGGCGGGGGACTACTTCGTGCGCATCCGGGTGGAGGATGGGCGAGGCGGGGTTGATGAGCAGCGGTTTGTGCTGCCGGTGAACGAGACGAACGCCGGGCCGACGCTTGGGCTCGAGCCGTTGGACCTGGTGTTCCTGGATGAACTGTGGCAGGTCAAGGTGCTGGCGGACGACCCGGACGGGGTGTTGATGCTGGATAGTTTCTCGCTGTCACAGGCCGCGGAGGCTGCGGGGGTCGAGTTGGTGGATATCGGTGGGGAGTTCTTCCTGCAGTGGACACCCACTGCGCTGGGCACGGTGTCGGCGACGCTGACGGTGACCGATGCGGGTGGGGCGTCTTCGTCGGTGAGCCTGACGCTGCCAGTTAATGTGAAGCCGGTGGTGAACGAGTTGCCGGAGCTTGAGAATGCTCCGCTTGGCCCGGCGGTCGCGGACCGTGCGTGGTCTTTTGTCCCGCGGGTCAGCGATCCGAATAATGACGAAGTTGACGTGACGCTGGTGGACGGCCCGGCCTGGCTTTCGGGCTCGACGGTCGATGGTGTGTTCCAGATTTCTGGCACCCCGAGTGAAGGCGGGACGGTCTCGTTCACGATTCAGCTACAGGACCTCGACGCCTACGGCGACTCGACGCCGGTGCTACTGAGCTTTGATCTGCCGGTGCTGGACAACGCGCCGCCGTTCATTCTCTCGGCGCCGCTCAGTGCTCGGCTTGAGAACGGCGTGGCGTGGGATGCGGTGTTCGAAGTCATCGACGCCAATGCCGACATCGTTCTCGTCGAATTGATCGGCAACCCCTCGGCCAATGCCCCCGTGTTCTCGAGCCTGAATGGGACCGCGTTCTCCGACGACCCGAACAACCCGACGTCCGTGACGATGACGTTCACCCCCGACACCCTCGGCGACCAGGTCCTGCGTGTTCGGCTGACCGACTCGTTCGGCAACGCGGTGACGCATGACATCGAGATTTTCGTATACGACTCTCAGGCGCCGAACCTCTCGCCGTCGTACGCGTTTACCGCTCGGCAGTCGATCGCCGTCGGCCAGCCGTTTGTGGCCCAGGTCAATGGCAGCGATCCCGAGCGCGAGCCGCTGACCTATGGCCTGTTGGACGAGAGCGGCGCGGTTGTGACCGAGCTCACCTCGAACCCGGTCGGCGGACGCAACTCGCCGGTGGGTATGCGGATCGATCCGGGGACGGGCCTGATCAGTTGGACGCCCGGCGAGGCGGACGTGACGGCGGACCCGACGCAGCCATACGCGTACGTCGTGACCGTAAGCGACGGCACGAATCCGCCGGTTTACGACGCCAACAACCCCGCGACGCTCAGCGTCTACCGGCAATTTATTAATGGTCGTCCGCAGATCGACGACTCGCGTGTTGAGTTCGTGCGCAGCGGTGACAGCCCCGTCGAGTTGGTCTATCTGCCGACCGCGACCGACCCGGACAACGACACGCTGAGTTGGGCGATCATCGAGGGGCCCGACACGGTGACGATCGATGAGCGAAGCGGCGAGGTGGTTTGGCGGCCGAGGGGTGACGAGGGCGACCTGACCCAGCGGCTGGTGATCGCGGCGAGCGACCCATACGGCGAGCTCGACACCCAGGGGATCGACCTGGTCAACTCGATCACGGTGAAGCACGCGCCGCGGATCGTCTCGACACCGACCTCTTACGCTCGGGCGGGTGTTGGGAATCAATGGGTGTATGTGATCGAAGCGGATGACAAAGACAACCAGGACCTGACCTTCGCGCTCGAAGGGGCTTTGGCTGGTCAGCCCTCGAACATCGTCAGTTTGGATAAGGTGACCAACTCAGACAACCTCGCGGTGCTGACGTGGAACGACCCCGGCGAGTCGTCGGGCCCGCTGTTCGATGTGAACGACGAGATCGCCTTTACCGTCGTGGTGACCGATCCGGATGGCTTGTCGGCGCGGCAGCGCATCACGCTGACCCGGGACACGACGACCGTTGGGGAAGAAGTCGCCATTACCAGCGAGCCGACCTATGCCGTGATGGGCGGCGAGAGCTATCGGTATCAAGTCACCGCGGAAGGCTCGAGCGGCTTCAGCTACGCGATCGCCTCGGCGACAGACGTGACGGACGCGGCGAACCTAGTCGATCTGACTCCGCAACTCGGCGGACTTATCGACACGGACGGCCTCATCGATTGGAGCGGCACGGGCGCCGACGCCACCGATGACTATCTGAACAAACGGATCGAATTCACCGTCGTCGTGACCGGCGATGATCTGGGCGCAAAGGCATTTCAGACATTTGTCATCGGTGTCGGCGACCCGAGCGTGACGAATAACGCGCCGACGATCCAGACGCTAACGGGCCTTTCGACCGCCGCCGACGAACCGCTCGTCTTCGACGTGATCGCGAGTGACCCGGAAGGCGAACCACTCACTTTTCATCTCATCGATTTCGTCCCGGCCCCGGACCCGCAAGACCCTGACCTCAAGCTTCTTACCGATGTGCTGCCCGCAGAGACCGATCTCGGCGAAGTACGGATCGATCCGAACGGGCGCGTCACTTGGACGCCGGACCCCAATGAAGTCGGCCCGCGCAGCGTGACCGTACGCGTGACCGATGCGGGCGGCGCATATAGCGAGGCCGTCTTTTCGCTCGGCATCGCCGCCGCGACCGACGACCCGCCGATCGTGTCCCTCCGCGTCGAGGACACCACCCCGCGTCCGGGTCAAGTGCTCGTCTTCGCGGTGGCCGGTTGGGACGACGGGTCGCTGGTCGATCTATACGTCGAGCTCTCGAATACCGACCTCTTCGGCACGAGCGGGTTGAAGATCCCCGTCGGGGCCGACGGCATTGCGCGATACCTGCTCGATAGCGGCGTAACGAGCGGCACGATCACCGCCGTCGCCACCGCGCGCGACGACGCGAACCAGTCCAGCTCGACCGCGCCCGTGCAACTGACTATCACCCCGACCGGCTCGAGTGAAACGATCATCAACATCGCCTCGCCATCGCCCGGCACGCCGATCGAGTCGGTCACACAGATCATCGGCCAAGTCTCAGACAGCGACGGATTGACCTCGCTCGTCGTCTCCCTCATCCCCATTAGCGACAACATCGCGAGCAACAGTCCCGTCGAGATCTTCCGTGACGACAACGGAACCGTCGCCGACATCGGGCTAATTTCCCCCGAGACGATCGCCACGATCAACCCGCTCGCCATCGCCGACGGCTCGTACACCGTCCAGGTCGAGGCGACCGACAGCAGCGGCACCACCACGACCCGGTCCTTCCCCGTCACAATCGCCAGCCAGGGCGTCAAGCTCGGAAACTTCGCGCTCAGCTTTACAGACATGACCGCACCCGTCGCCGGCATCCCCATCACCCTCCAACGAAGCTACGACACCCTCGACGCCGGCACCTTGGGCGACTTCGGCTACGGCTGGTCGATGGAGCTTTTATCCGGCGAGGTACAGGTCGGCAACCTCGCCGGCGACGACCTCATCAGCTCGGACGACTTCCTCAAGACGACCTTCCAGACCCCCTGGCAGTTCGGCACCACGCTCGACTTCGAGCTGCCCGGCGGCGAGAAGATGAGCTTCGTCGCCGCCGCCAACAGCTACACCACCCAGGGCGGCATCGGCCGAATCGCCGGCGGCCTCTTCTCGGGCGCCGGTGCTGGGTACTCTGTCGTCTTCCTCCCGCAGAACGCCCAGGCCCTGGGCGTGAAGCTCGAGTTCGCGGGCGGCGGACAGGAGGTCGTCCTCGACGACAACAACGCCGACCAAGCCGGCCTGCGACGCAACACCCGCGTCAGGAGCGCGCTGGTCAACGTCGGCCCCGACGGCGCACTCACGACCTCCGGCACCCCCTTCAGTCCCCTGACCTACGGCTACGACTACCGCCTGACCACACGCGACGGCTACCAGTACACCTTCGACTCCGCCAGCGGCGAACTCCGATCGGTCACCGACCCCTACCGCAACACACTCGAGATCAGAGGCGACGACATCACCTCCAGCGATCACACGGGACAGGTCGACGCCCAGATCCACCTCAAACGCGATCAACTCGGCCGGATCACCGAAGTCACTGACCTTTTCGCGCCCGAGGACGGCTCGATCCGCTACGAATACGACCCCGCCACCGGCGACCTCATCAAGGTCACCGACCGCTCCGGCGTCGAAACCGAGTATCGCTACGGAGAAGACCACGCCGGCGTATTCGCCAATCCCGACGACTTCCCCGATCACGTCCTGACCACCATCGTCAACGGCAGCGGCGTCGAGATCGCCGAGATGAGCTTCGACCAGCAGGGCCGGCTCGCCGGCATCCGGGATGCGTCCGGCGCGACCGCACCCTTCACCTACCAACTCGACCCGGCGCAGTTTGGTCTGCCCAGCGGCTACACCGTCGAGTCCGTCAGCGACGATAACGATGTCCCGACCGAGATCGTCCGCGACGGCCGGGGCAACACCCTCGCCACCGTCCAACGCACCTACGAAGACACCAGCGATATCACCAACAACCAGTACCTCGTCACCGCCTACCGCTACGACGCCGACGACAACCAGACCCACGCCTCCTTCGCCTACACCCAGGCCCACGACACCCGCCTGACCCACCCCGTCCTCGACCTCATCACCGACCCGAACAACCCAAGCTACGACCCGACCGTCTGGGCCTCGATCACCACCTACGACCACCTCCAACGCGTCACCTCCACCACCGACGCCACCGGCCTGCGCACCACCTACAGCGGCTACGACCGCTTGGGCAACCCCACCACCATCCAGACCTTCGAGCCCGGCCAATCCACCCCCGCCACCACCACCGTCAACCAGTTCACCAACGGCCGGCTCACTCGCACCGTCGACGCGCTGGGCAACGCGACCGCCTACGACTACGACGCCGACGGCAACCTCCGACAACTCACCCAGTACGACGGCGACAACAACGCGGTCGTCCTCTCGACCTACGGCTACGACGACCGCGGCCGGCTGACCTCGGTGACCGACGCGCACGGCGTCACCCGCCGGTTCATCTACGACAACGCCGGCCGCCAAACCCACGCGTGGTGGGTCTGGACCGACCCGACCGACCCCGCCAACCGGGTCACCCTCGTCACCGTGACCCAGTACGACAAGGAAGGCCGCACCAAGGCCGCCAGCCAATACACCCTCGCCCAGTCCTACGCCGACGACGCCGCGGTCCTCGCCGCCCTCACGACCGCCACCGCCGACTGGTCCACGTCCACCACCTACGACGCCACCGGCCAGGTCACCGCGACGACGGATCAGTACAACACACTGACGACCAACACGTACGACGCGCGCGGCCAACTCATCGAAACACTCACCGAGGCCGAGGACGCGTCGGGCGACCTGACGTTCGTCGCGACCCGCAGCGTCTATGACAACAACGGCCGGCTGATCTACGCGACCGATGCCTTCGACCTGAACGACACGACGGCCGAGATCCGCGGCACACAGACGATCTATGACCCGCTCGGACGAGTGACCGAGACTCGTCGGATCGAGCACTTGGATGTGCAATTGTCAACGGACCCGCTGGACCCGACGGCCGAGACCAGTTCGGTTGTGAATCTCGGTTCGCTGGTCGTATTGTCAGTGACCAAGACGCGTTACGACGATCGGGGCCGGGTGTACGAGACCGAGTCCGAGACGGGGCTGGTCACGCGTTACGGCTACGACGCGGCGGGCCGGCAGGAGACGGTGACGATCGATCCGGGCGACACGTTCGGCCTGCTGGCGACGACGACCTACACGTACGATGGCCAGGGCAGGCAGGCATCGGTGACCGATGCGCTGGGCCGGGTGATGGAATACGAGTACGACGCGCTGGGCCGTGTGGTCGCGACGCGTGCGCTGGGCGATGCGGGCACGCCGGGTGATGACCTGGTGACGCGGACGGCGTACGACTACGCGGGGAGGCGCATCGCGGAGACCGATGCACTGGGCCGACGCACGGGCTACAGCTATGACGAAACGGGCCGGCTGACGGGCGTGACGCTGCCCGAGTTGACCGACGCCGCGGGCACGGGCAGCACGGCGGGCGTGGCGGCGTACGCGTATGGGTACGACGCCTACGGCAACCAAACGTCGATCACCGACCCCATCGGAACCAGTACGACGGGCATCCCGGACGACCGGGAAACCACCTTCACGTTCGACCATCGCAACCGCCAGATCACTCGCACGTTGCCCGACGGCCTCGTCGAATCGATGCACTACGACGACACGCCGGTGTCGCAGTTGGTTACACCGGCGTCCAGCACCGGCGTCGGCCAACTGGCGTATATGGTCGACTTCGAGGGCAACGTCACGGGCTATCTCTATGACAACACCGCCACCGGCCGTGGCCGGATGGTTGAGAAGGCGTACTACGACGCTGCCGACATCTCGGCCACGATCACCACGAGCATGACGCCAGGCCAGATCACGGCGGCGTTGGCGGGTGTGACCTCTCAGCGGGTCGTGACCTACACCTACGACGCTTTCGGTCGTGCGATCGAAACCAAGATCGACCGTGACCCGGCCAACCCCGGCACCGACCTGCACGAGACCACCAATGCCTACGACGCTGAGGGCCGGTTGATTCAGGTCGATTCGCCCGAGGGCGTCATCAATCACGAGTACGACGACCTCGGCCGGTTGACGCACACCTACACCGGCACGAAGTCCAGCACGCCGGTCAGCGACGCGGGCTACACTCCGACTGCCAGTGATGGCATCGCGGTGACGCACACCGAGTACACCTACGACGCCCTCGGCCGCTTGGCCTCGGTCATCGTCCGTGAGCGTGAGGATACGCCGCTGGTAACGCCCGAGATCACCACGTACGCCTACGACGCGGCCGGTGCTCAGGACTACGAGCACAGCAGTGTCACCGGCGTGACCAAGGACGTGGTCTACGACAGCCTCGGCCGCCCGACGGAACTGAACCACTTCCAGGATGCCGACGCCGATGGTGTACAGGATGCGGGCGAGCACACGGTCGCCAAGTTCACCTACACCTACGATGCCGCAGGTAACCGCACAACTGCTTTTGAGCAGTTCGACCAAGACGCCGACGGCACGTTCGACCAGGCCCAGAAGTTCACCTGGACCTACGACGGACTTAACCGTCTGGTGGTCGAGACCTTCGACAGCGGCGACGGCGGCACGACGCTCGATACCGACACCGCAAGTGATTATGTCACCCGCTACGCCTTCGACCTGGCCAGCAACCGCAGGCTGATGGAGAAGGTGACCGGTAGCTACACCTACAACCCCGGCAGCTTCACCGCGGATGAGACGGTCACCTACAACTATGACGACAACGATCGCCTGACCGACGAGGTGAAGGTTGATCACAACAACTCGGCGAACGACCGCAACACCATCTACACCTACGACGGCACGACTCAGACCGGCAAGACGGTCCGGGAGGGTTCGACGCTGGGTTCAGGCACGGTCGTCGAGACTCAGACCCAGACCTATAACGCAATGGGTCGGATGGATTCGATCACGGTGACAAAGGATGGCTCCACCACCGTCACCGAGTACGAGTACGACAATCGTGGTTTGCGGGTGAAAGCCACCGAGACGGTCGACGGCGGCACGCCCAAGGTCACCGAATACCTGTTCGAAGGCAATAACCACACCGGTTACGCCCAGACGCTGGAGGAAATGGTAGATGGCTCGCTGGACAAAACGTTTACCCTCGGCCACGATGTGCTTGCCCAGGTCGCCGCAGCGGAGGTCTTGACTCTTCTCTACGACCTCCACGGCTCAACACGGGCTTTGATAGACACCAGTGGTCAGATCAAGAACGACGCCAATCCAGACAAAGGCCTCCAAGCCTTTAGCTTCGACGCCTACGGCAACATGCTGGCAACTGGATTTGGTGCAGCGGCCGCGACTAATGCTTTGACGAATCTGCTCTATTCGGGCGAGTTCACTAATGCAATCACCGGCTTGCAGTATCTGCGTGCCCGTTTCTACGATCCATCGAGTGGGCGGTTCAATCGCTCAGACCCATTTGCCGGAGTTATGAGCGATCCGCTTAGCCTGCATAAGTATCTCTACACCCATGGCAATCCTACGATGGGTACTGATCCTTCTGGCATGGCAGAGTTCAGCCTCGTAGCAAAAATTACAGTAGGGGCAATCATCACAAGCATTGCTGCGTCGTTTGTTTCATTTGGCTTACGAGAAGCAGGCTTCACAAATGCAGCAGACAGGGTTGAAGGGTTCTCTCGTATTGCAAACGGTGTAGCGTTCCTTGGCTTGGCCCCCGCATTATTCGCCGGGAATCCAGCTCTTGGTGTGGCAGGTATTGCCGCAGGTCTTGATGAGATTGCTGTGGGTGGACGTCAACTTCTCTTTGGTGGACGACCACCGTCTCCGTTAGAGCAATTCCTGCAGGAGGCGGGGCTGAGTGAGCAGCAAGCGAAATGGCTGTCGACAGGATTCAAAGTGGGTATTGCCATTGGACCACAAGTCAAGGTTGCACTCACTTCCTTGTTAAATTGGTCTCGCAATGCACGAGGCAATACAAGTTTCCTTCGCACAGCCTGGGATGCTATTCGTACAGAGTTTGGCAAGACCACGGTTTCTGATGATGCTTGGAAGGCGATCGAAAACTTGAATCCTGTGGAGCGTGCGAGCTGGATCGCAAGGCAAATTCGAACCGGCAATGTCTCGATATTTAGTCCGCACAGCCTTATTCTGGGATTCGGAAAGACTTTTTCGACGGGGCCAACGCCTGCGGGCATGTTTGGCTTACAATTTGTTCGTTCAATCTCGATGATCTTTGAGGCCGCCGAGGAAGATAATGCTGAAAATTGAACAACTTAGTCTTCCAGTTGTGCTTGTTGGATTCGTCGGTCTTGGTGTTGTGATTGCTGCAACGG
>JBMYUK010000016.1:0-14822 GCA_049605275.1 Phycisphaeraceae bacterium | reverse complement strand
GCCCGACCAACTCGTCGATCCGCGCGAGGTCAAGATGTTCTTTCGCGTCGGCGACGATCGGCCGACCCTCGTCGCCGACCGCGCCGAGGCCGCGGACCGCACGAGCCGAGTCGTGCGCTACAGCCCGATCGCGGAAGAATCGAGCGCAGACGGCGAACCCGATTCCGCTGCGCAAGCGTCCGCGTCCCTGTGGTCCGAATCGATGCTGACGCCGAGCGTCTGGTCCGGTCGGCTGTGGGACGCGGCGTGCGTTGATGATCACGTCGTCGTCGGGATCGAGCGCTACCGCCCGCGCTCGTCCGTCGCGGTGGACACATACCTCCTTCGCGAGGATCAGTCGATCGGCGTCGGGCCGATCCTGCTGCCCGTCGGCGAGGGGGCGCGGTGGTCGCTCGTGCCCTGGCGACGATCGGTCGCGCTCGTCGCCGCGCCCCGCCCGGCACCCGAAACGCCGCTGCCCGAATCGACGCCCGAGACCGTCGCGCTCCTCTCCGCCGTCACGCTCAACGGCCAACCCGTCATCCCCGAGAACGCGGCCGACCCGACCAACCCCATCGTCTCGATCTACGAAAAGCCCGTCAGCGCGATGGACGGTAACGCCGATCTGCTCATCCAGATCATCGCGCTCGTCGCCGCGATGACCACGATGGTCATGTTCTACCGCCGAGCCCCGCGCGCCGATCAGATCGACCTGCCCGATCACCTCGCGCTCGCGAGTTTCAGCCGACGCGCCCTGGCGGGCATGATCGACCTTGCCCCGGGTTTCTGGCTCGCGACGCTGCTCTACGACGTGACGATCAACGAGACCGTGCTCTACGCCTGGCCGGGCAACGGCGTCGAGAAGGCGTTCGCCGCGATGCGGCCGGGCTTCGTCGTCATCGGCGTGACGCTCGTGCACACGACCATCATGGAGTTCATCTTCGCCCGCTCGATCGGCAAGTTCGCCATGGGCCTCTACGTCGCCGACCTCCGCGGCAAGCCCGCGCCCCCCGGACCGTCGCTCGGCCGAGCCGTCAGCCGCGTCTTCGAACTCTTCGCGCCGCTCATGATCATCATCGCCGTCGTCAGCCCCGCGCGACAACGCCTCGGCGACATCCTCGCCAAGACCACCGTCGTCATGGCCAAACCCAAACCACCCGAAGAACAAGACCGAGACGATGACCGCGACTGACCCGACCCAACCCAAGCGCGCCGTCGTCCTGCTGTCCGGCGGGCTCGACTCCGCCACCACACTCGCCATCGCGATCGATCGGGGCTACACCTGCCACGCGATCAGCTTCGACTATGGCCAGAAGCAGCGCGTCGAACTCGCCGCCGCCGAACACCTCGCGCGGGACATGCACGCCGCCAGCCACCGCACCGTCCGCGTCGACCTCGGCGCCTTCGGCGGCAGCGCACTGACCGACGACACCATGACCGTGCCGAAAGACCGCAGCGATGACGACATCGCCCGCGGCATCCCGATCACTTACGTCCCCGCGCGTAATACGGTCTTTCTGAGCTACGCGCTTGGACTGGCCGAGGTGCTCGACGCGCACGACATCTTCATCGGCGTCAACGCGGTCGACTACTCCGGCTACCCAGATTGCAGGCCCGAGTTCGTCGCCGCCTTCCAGAACCTCGCCAACCTCGCGACCAAGGCCGGCGTCGAGGGCAACACCATCGCCGTCCACGCGCCGCTCATCGAAATGACCAAGCCGCAAATCATCGAACGCGGCCTCGCGCTCGGCGTCGACTACGCCAAGACACATACCTGCTACGACCCCACGCCCCAAGGCAAACCCTGCGAACACTGCGACGCCTGCCACCTCCGCATCGAAGCGTTCAAGTCGCTGGGCATGACCGATCCAGCATTAGCGACTTAAACGCCAAGACGCCAAACCGATTGCGCACAAGAAAGCGCAAGAAGTACAAAAAATAGATCCCTTTTGTTCCTCTTTGTGATTCTTTGTGGCAACTTGCCTTTATGCCTCGCTTGGAGCACTTGGCGTCTTGGCGCGCTCGGCGTCAAAAATTGATGACCGAACGACTTAAACTACCGGCATGCCCAAGAACGTTACCGTTGACGACATCCGTGCCGCCGCCGATCGCATCGCCGACGGCATCATGCGTACGCCCACGCTCCGGTCCGACTGGCTGAGCCCGATCGTTGGTTTCGACTTGTTTCTCAAGCGCGAGCACCGGCAGGGCACCGGCTCGTTCAAGGAACGCGGGGCGCGCAACGCGCTGATGCGGCTCGACGAGACGCAGAAGAAAGCCGGCGTCATCGCGGCGTCGGCGGGCAATCACGCGCTCGCGCTCGCGTCGCACGGCAAGCAACTCGGCGTCCCGGTAACGGTGGTCATGCCGATCTTCGCGCCGATGATCAAAGTGCAGAACTGCCGGGGCTTTGGCGCGAACGTGATCCTCCACGGCGAGCACATCGGCGAGTGCAAAGAGCACGCGGAGCAACTCGTGCAATCGGAGGGGTTGACTTATATCAACGGCTACGACGCGCCGGATATTATCGCGGGGGCGGGGACGATCGGGCTTGAGATCCTTGAGCAGGCCGACGGCCTCGATGCGATCGTCGTGCCTGTAGGCGGAGGCGGACTGATCGCTGGGATCGCGGTCGCGGTGAAGGCGATCGCGCCCGAAATCGACATCGTCGGGGTCGAGCCGGTGAACGCGGCGAGCTTCAGCGCGGCGATGCGGGCGGGTCGGCCCGCGCGAGCCGAGGTCAAACCGACGCTCGCCGACGGCTTGGCGGTGCCGGTGGTCGGCGAGAACGCGTTCGTCGCCGGCGCCCCGTTGATCGATGCGATGGTGACGGTCAGCGAGCCGGAGGTCGCGTTGGCGATCCTTCGTTTGGCCGAAATGGAAAAGGCGGTGGTGGAGGGCGCGGGGGCGGTGGGGGTGGCCGCGGCGCTGGCGGGTAGGCTGGACAAGTACAAGGGCAAGCGTGTCGCGACGGTGCTCTGCGGCGGCAACATCGACACGACGATGCTCGGCCGCATTATCCAGCGGGGCATGGTCGTCGACGGGCGTTACTGCCGTTTCAGTGCGCATATCTCCGACCGCCCGGGCGGCTTGGCCGGATTCACGAAGGTGCTCGCTGAGCAGGGCGTGAGCGTGATCGACATCGCACACGACCGGGTGTTCGGTGCCGACGAGATCGCGTCGGTGTCGGTGGAGTGCGAAGTCGAGACGCGCAACCACGAACACATCCTGCAATTGCGCGACTGCCTGAACGCGGCGGGGTTCGATACGAAGTTTCACGATACGCAATAAGCGCGGTGTAGCGGGAGACGCGGAGCTTCCCGAGCGAACGGCGTCGGATCGATCCAACGGGATGCTGCGCGTCGCCCGCTACACCTGTAAAATCGAGCCATGATGACCACACCCGGATACGACCCCGGCGCGCCGTACGGCCTGAAAACCAAGCTCATGGTCGGCATGGAGATCCATGTCGAACTCGACACCCGTTCCAAGATATGGACCGATGCGCCCAACGTTGCGCACCCCGACTACCTCGACAGCGAGCCGAACACCTTGCTCTCGCCCGTCGTCATCGGCCTGCCCGGTACGCTGCCGGTCATCAACGAACAGGCGATCGAGATGTCGATCCTCGTCGGGCTTGCGCTGAATTGCGACATCGCGAAGCACACCAAGTGGGATCGCAAGAGTTACTGGTACCCTGACCTGCCGAAGAACTATCAGATCAGTCAGTACGACGAGCCGATCTGCGGCGAAGGCGCGATCGACATCCCCGATGGCGATGGTGAAAAAACGATCCGCATCACCCGTGCGCACCTCGAAGAGGACGCGGGCAAGCTCTTGCACGAATTGCCCGGCGGCGGGTTCTCCGACGGATCACTCGTGGACCTCAACCGCGCGGGCACGCCGCTCTTAGAGATCGTCACCGAGCCGGACTTCGACAGCGCGGACCAGGCGGTGGCGTTCGGGCAGATGCTGCGCGACATCTGTCGGCACCTCGGCGTGACGCAGGGCATCATGCAGAAGGGCCACATGCGCTTCGAGCCGAACATCAATGTCGTCATCGACAAAGACGGCGAGACGTACAGGACGCCCGTCGTCGAGATCAAGAACCTCAACAGTTTCAAGGCGGTGCACGGCGCGATCCTCCACGAACACGAGCGCCAGGTCGAGCAGTGGCTCAGCGACGGCAAGGTCATGGGCGCCCGCGCGAAGTCGACGCGCGGCTGGGACGATGTCAACCTCGTCACCACGCCGCAGCGCGAGAAGGAAGACGCGGACGAGTACCGCTACTTCCCCGACCCGGACCTGTGCGAAGTCAACGTCACCGACTCGATGCTCGAGCGATGCAGGGCGAAGATGATCGAGTTACCCCACGATCGGCTGAAGCGATATATCGCCGAGTTGGGGCTTAAAGCGATTGACGCGAAGGCGATCCTCGACGAGCCGGCGACGACGCGGTACTACGAGGCGGTGCTCGCGGCGGGCGCGGATGCGAAGTCGGCGTCGAAGCTGATGCGTAACAACCTGAGCAAGCTGGCGAACGAGCGGGGCGTGCTGCCCGATGCGCTCGGCATCTCGTCGCAGCAGGTGGCCGAGGTCATCGTGCTGACGGGATCGAACAAGGTCGGCTCGAGCGCGGTGGATGAATTGCTGGCGTTGTGTGCCGGGTCAGACGATTCGGCGGAGCAAATCGCGGACGCGAACGGCCTGATGCAGGTCACCGACGACGGCGCGATCGAGGCCTGGGTCGATGAGGTGATCGCCAACCCGAAGATGCAAAAGAGCGTCGACGACGTGCGCGGCGGCAAGGACAAAGCCATCAACGCGCTGCTCGGCCAGGTCATGCGCCTCAGCAAAGGCTCGGCCAATCCGCAGTCGGTCACCGCGATGATCAAGGCGAAGCTGCAGGGATAGCCGCGACCCGGTGACGTGACGTTTCGCATCATCCGCAACGCCAGAGATCGCGCTATGCCAGAAAAAGTCTTATTGATTCATGGCATCGCGATGCGGCGCGAGGATAAGGTCGCGAAGTATGCGGCGTCGTTAAACGCGCTGGTGGGCGATCGATACGAACTGGTGCCGGTGTACTGGGGGGACTTGGGCGGGGACGATACGTATCTGCACAAGGTGATCGGTCGGCACGCGGTGAGCGCGACGGGGTTTTCGCACATGGTGCACGAGGCGGTGGCTCGGCCGATGAGCCGGGGGTCGGGGAAGGTGCGGGCGTGGATCGAGCGTCGGCGCGGGGATCGCAGGCGTTCGCTGCTGATCGAGCACCGGTCGAGGCAGCGCAGCCGGGACGCGCGGTCGATGGTCAAGGGCTACATGAGCGATAAGTTTCAGGACGCTCGGCTGTGGCTGACGCAGCAGACGCTGCCGTTTATCACGGACGTGATCGTTTATCAGAGCCATACGTACCGGGCGAAGATTCAGTCTCGGGTGCGCGAGGTGGTGAAGCGCGAGCTCGGACCGGAGGCGGGCTCGGCGTCGTGTCCGGTGAAGGTGATCGCGCACTCATTGGGCGGGGTGGTGGCGTTTGATCTGGCGTGTTGCGGTGATGAGCCGTTGCACATGGACGCGTTCGTGACGCTGGGCAGTCAGCCGGCATTTTTTCATTTGCTGGACCCGCGCGAGGGCGTCGAGCCGTTCGAGGGCGAGCCGGTGACGGTGCCCGAGTCGATCGGGCGTTGGACGAACGTGTGGGACGAATACGATATGCTCGGGTTCGCGACCGACCAGGTGTTTCGGCTGCACGACGGCACGGCGCCCCTGGACGTGCGGGTGCGTGCGACGCGGTCCCGGCTCAAGGGCGGGCTGCTGATGCGTTCGCACTTGCGTTACTTCACCAGCGCCGAGACGGCCGACGCGATCCGTCTCACCCTCGACGCCGGCGACGATGCGTAACAGTCGCCGATCGCGATCGATTCCACGAATACGGAAGACAGCATGAAACTCTACGGCTATCGGAAGTGCGGGACGTGTCGCAAGGCGACGAAGTGGCTGGATGCGCAGGGCATCGACTACGACTTTGTGGATATCACCGAGCAGCCGCCGACGAAGGCGGAGCTGAAACAGGTGCTCGCCGCGGGCTACGAGCTCAAGGCGCTGTTCAATCGTTCGGGCGGGCAGTACCGCGAGTTGAACATCAAGCATAAGCTGCCGGTGATGAGCGAGGACCAGGCGATCGACCTGCTTTGCGGCAACGGCTATCTGGTTAAGCGGCCGATCTGTCTGTCGGGTGGCAAGGTGACGGTGGGATTTAAGGAAGCGGACTTCGAGTCGGTCTGGGGCTGATGCGAGTCCGCGTCTTGCACGTCCGTCCTGCGCGTGGGTCGAGCTCGCGGGTCAGGCCTCGGCGGGGCACTGATCGCATCGGCCATACAGGATGACCTCGTGGTCTTCGAGGGTGAACCCCTCGGGCACGAGCGGTTGCAGGTTGCCCGGGCAGCCGTGGACTTCGAAGACCTTCTGGCAGTTGCGGCACTCGAAGTGGTGGTGGTGCTGCTTGCCGGCCATTTCGTAACGAGCGGGCGCGTTGGGCAATTCGACGGGGGTGAGCCAGCCCTCTTCGACGCCGAGCTTGAGCGTGCGGTAGACGGTCGCGAGGCCGAGGTTTTCGGCGTTGGCGGCTTCGAGGACCTCGTTGGCGTCGAGGGGTCGGCCGGCGCGTTCGATGGCTTGACGGATCGCTCGGCGTTGATGGGTGTTGCGAGGCGGCATTGGTTTATTATAGATCGGACGGCGGAGGCGTTCTCGCTACGCCGTCGCGACAGGGCGGGGCCAGATTCTTTATGATGCTACATTCATGCCCACGGCCGATCCCGCAGTACCCCAGACCGCACCGCGCGCAACCCTCCCGCGACTTTCCGCCGGGCGTTTTGGCACGGTGCTTTTTCTGCTGATCGCGCTGCCATGCTTTGTGTCGCTGCCGATCACGCTGGGCACGCCGAGCACGGCCGACAGCGGGCAGCGTTACAACGACCTTCGACTTGAGGATAGCGCTCAGGAGCAGCCGCCGGGCGTTATTTCTTACACGCGCACGGCCGCGTCGGACGACGCGAGCGACGCGGCGTTGGAGGTGGTCGCGCACCGCGGCTTCGAGCCGATGGGCACGGATCAACAGGGCCGATCGGTCTTCATGCGTTGCCTGTTGGGCGGTGCGATCTCGCTGGGCGTCGGGGTGTGCGCGGCGTTGATGGCGGTGTTCATCGGCGTGACGTGGGGGGCGACGGCGGGGTACATCGGCGGGCGGGTCGACTCGTTCATGATGCGCGTCGTGGACGTTCTTTACGGCTTGCCTTACCTGCTGCTGGTCGTGCTCTTGTCGGTCGCGGTAACGGGGCTGATCGATCGGTTGAATACGTTTGTTGCTCGGCGTGCGCAGGACGATCCGGATTACGAGCCGTCGGTGTTCGTCGACCTGATCCAGCAGAACCCTTTGATCGTGAACCTGTTGACGCTGGTTGTGGCGATCGGCGGGGTGAGTTGGCTGACGATGGCGCGTGTGATCCGCGGGCAGGTGTTGAGCCTGCGGACCGAGCCGTTCATCGAGGCGGCGCGGGCGCAGGGGATGAACGCGTCGCGGATCATGCGGGTGCATCTGTTGCCGAACCTGATCGGGCCTATCGTCGTTTATACGACGTTGGCGGTGCCGCAGGCGATCCTGCAGGAAAGCTTTCTGAGTTTCCTGGGGATCGGGGTGACGCCGCCGCTGCCGAGTTGGGGTCAGCTCGCCAGCGAGGGGATCAAGGAGTTGCCCGCGTTGGCCTTGCCGAAGCTCGGCGACCAGTTTAAGTGGTGGATCCTGTTTTTCCCGTGTCTGCTTTTGGGGCTGACGCTCTTGAGCCTGAACTTCATGGGCGACGCGATGCGCGAGCGTTTCGATCCGCGGAGTAAGAAGCGGGGCAGCTAGCGACTGACAAACGCATCGGGCAGATGCGATCGATAAACCCGATCGACGAAACCGACCGACGATGACAACGCCGCGGCGACCCGTGGCTTGGAACGAGGCAAGCGATGGATAACCGATTCAACATCAAAGATATCGTGCTGATCGTGCTGGTCCTGTGCGTCGGCGGGCTGGTGCTGCTGTCGATGTGGGGTCAGGACCGCCGGCAGTGGGACGTGTTGCAGGACACGCTGGCCGAGTTGAAAGACCAGCGCGAGTCGGTGGACCTTTACAAGACCGAGCTCGCGCAGATGAAGCGGGATCAGGCGGCGCTGCGCGGCGGGGTCGAGGACCTGATCGAGGTACTTAAAGAGGGCGGCGCACAGAGCGAGGGTCCGCGGCTGGACGAGGGCATCGAGCTCAGCGCCGATTCGTTTGGAGACGACGAGACCTTCGAGCGCGTCGCCGATCTGCCCGGCAGGGCCGACTACGCCGAGGGCGACTACTTCATCGACGCGTTCAGCAGCACGGTCAAGAACCTCACGCCCTACATCTCCGGCGACATCTACGCCAGCCGCATCGAGGGCTACGTGCTCGAGCCGCTCCTGACGGTCGATCCGAACACGCTCGAGTACAAGCCCTGGATCGCGAAGTCGTGGGACGTCTCGGACGACGGGCTGACGATCACGTACAAGATGCGCGACGACGTGGTCTTCGCCGACGGCGAACCGCTCGATGCCAACGACGTGGTCTTCACTTACGAGTGGGTGATGAACCCCGATGTCGACGCGCCGCGGACCCGGTCGTACTTCGAGAAGTTCGAGTCGGTCACGGCGTTGGACGATCACACGGTTCGCTTCGTTTATCGCGAGCCGTACTTCCAGGCGTTGTCCGTGACGGGCTTGTACTTGAACATCCTGCCCGAGCACTGGGTGCGTCAGTTCACAGCCGAGCAGTACAACTCGACGCCGGGGCTGTTGTTCGGCTCGGGGCCTTATAAGCTGGCGGGCGATCCGCGCGAGTGGCAGCCGGGCCGGGGTCAGATCGAGCTGGTGCGAAACGAGAATTACTGGGGCCCGCGGCCGGCGCTGGACAAAGTGATCTGGCGCGAGATACAGGAGTACAACGCGCAGATCGCCGTGTTCCGCAATGAGAAGATTGACCGCATCGCGATCCGGGCGAACAACTACCGCGACCTCTCGGCCGACGAACAGATGCGCGACGTCGGCCGGCTCTACGAGTACGAGTACGTGTCCAGCGGCTACAGCTACATCGGCTGGAATCAGAAGAAGAACGGCCGACCCACGGCCTTCGCGAATCAGAAGGTCCGCCAGGCGATGACGCTACTGGTCGATCGCTCGTCGATCGCCAGCGGCATCTACGACAACCTCGTGAGCGTCGCGTCCGGCCCGTTTCACCCGCTCGGCTGGCAGGCCGACCCCGAGATCGAGCCATGGGCGTACGACCCCGGCCAAGCCGAGCGCCTGCTCGACGAGGCCGGCTACTTGAAAGACGACAACGGCGTCCGCCGATCGCCGCAGGGCGAAGCGCTCTCCTTCGAGTTCATCTACTCGACCGGCTCGACCGAGTCCAACGACATCGCCCAGACGATTAAGTCCGCGATGGGGCAGGCCGGTATCGAGGTCCGCACCAACCCGATGGACTGGCCGGCGATGCAGCAGAAGCTCGACGACCGCAGCTTCGACGCGATTATGCTCGGCTGGGGCGGCTCGATCAGCTCCGACCTCTACCAGATGTTCCACTCCGACCAGATCGTCGACGGCGGCAACAACTACATTAGCCACGACAACGAAGCGCTCGACCAAGCGATCGAAAAGGCGCGCACGACCGTCGACCAGGACGAGTGCGAGCGGCTCTGGCGCGAGGTCCACGCGATGCTCCACGAGCAGCAGCCGTACACCTTCATGTTCAACCGCAAGAGCGTGATCTACATGAATAAACGCCTGCGCAACGTCGAGATCACCAGCATCGGCCCGAACTTCGCGTGGGAATACTACGTGCCCGGCCCGCTACAACTGCACTCGGGTGCCAACTGACTCGCGAGCGACCGACGCGGCGACCCGGCACCCAAACGCCGGCCACACAGGTGACTGATCGATGCTGACCTACATCATCCGCCGGCTCTTGCTGATGATCCCGACACTGATCGGGGTCACCATGCTGGTGTTTTTCATCATGGCCAACGCGCCCGGCGGCTTCCAATCCGCGCTCGACGAAGGCAATCAGACCACCGGCGACGAGGCCCGACGACTCAAGCAACGCCTCACCAATCGCTACGCGCTCGACAAACCGACCCACGTCCAGTACCTCCGTTGGCTCAACCAGGTCTCGCCGATCGGCTTCAAGATGACCGGCGACGTCGAGTGGACCGACGAACAAACCCGGGCCGTCGAAGACACGCTCGAATCCCGCGACTACATCAAAGGTGCCCAGCAGCGCACCGCCCGCGCGAAGCTGATCCTCACCATCGCCGCCTACTCGGGCAAGTCGCCGGACGAAGTCGTCGACCTGTTCGACGCCGCGGCCGCGTCGCCCGTCCCCGACAAGCCCGAGGACGAAGGCGAAGATAAGCCCGACGCCGACGCTCCGGCGTACGCGGGTCCGGCGGTCGACCTCTTCGACCTGATCGACGCCGAGCCCATCGGCGAAGACGCGTTCTGGATCGGCCTCGCGAAGACCGCTGAACAGCAGGGCAGCGACCGAGCCGTCGGCGACCTCTTCCGCGAACTCGACCTCAGCACCACCGGCAAGTCCCGCATCCAATTCAACGCGATCAAACTCTGGAGCCCGGACCTCGGCACGGACCAGAACAACCGCAAGGTCGGCGAACTCATCCTCGAACGACTGCCTATCACCCTCATCCTCAACCTCATCACGATCCCCTTGATCTACATCGTGTCGATCGTCGCGGGCGTCCTCGCGGCGCGGCGGCGGGGCGGGGTCTTCGACGTCGGGTCCAGCGTCATCATGCTCGGGCTCTATTCGATTCCCGTCATGCTGACCGGCACGCTCATGATCGCCTACCTCGCGAGCGCCGAGTACCCGACGTTTCAGTGGTTCCCCGCCTCGGGCGAGCACGACTTGAAAGCGGACGAGTGGCCGTTCCTGCCGTACGAAGACGCCGCAGGCGATTGGCAGCGCGGCTGGCTGCTCGACCATCTCTGGCACCTCGTTCTGCCGGTGATCTGCCTGACGTACGCGGGCTTCGCGTTTCTGACCAAGGTGATGCGCGGCGCGGTGCTCGAGACCGTCTCGGCCGACTTCGTCCGCACCGCGCGAGCCAAGGGCGTTTCAGAAAAGAACATTCTCTTCCGCCACGTGCTGCGCAACTCGCTCTTGCCGCTCATCACCATGGCCGCGGCGATCCTGCCCGGGCTCTTCGTCGGCTCGTTCATCGTCGAGTACATCTTCTCGATCCAGGGCATGGGTCTACTCACCATCGAGGCCGCGAAGAACGCCGACATCAACATTATCATGGCGACAACGCTCGTCGGCTCGATCCTCTCGCTTTTGTCGCTTCTCCTGCGCGACATCTGCTACGCCATCGCCGACCCGAGGGTGACCTATGACTGATCCGGTCGCCCCCGCCGAGCCGAACAAGCGCGACATCCGCAGGCGACGCAGCCTGCTCGCGCAGACGACGCTGCGCCTCTTCGGCAAGACCGGCGCGATCGTCGGCGGTATTTGGATCGCCGTCACCGCGCTGCTCGCCGTCTTCGCGCCCTTCCTCGCCAACTCCCGGCCGATCATCTGGAAGGTCACCGACCCGGCGCTCGGCGCGGGCTGGGAGTCGCCGCTGCTGCAAACGCTCACGCCGCAGGACGTGCTCTTCCTCGCCGGGTTCTTCCTGATGATGGGTTGCCTCGCGTGCTACCGCGCGGGAGGCAAGGTGTTCTGGGTCTGGCTATCGAGCATGTGCACGGTGTTTGTCGGCGCGATGGTGTTCACGCTTATGAAGGACAACGCCGAGCTACTGAAACAGATCGCCGCCGATCTCGATCGGTTCACGCAGGAGAAATCGAGCGAGAACCAGCGCGCGCTGGGCAAGAGCAAGTGGTCGCTTTACTGGTGGTGGACGCGTTGGGGCATCGCGGGGGGCGCCGCGGTCGGGCTCTATTTGTTGTCGCTTGCGAAGCTGCGGCTGCACCCGCGCTGGCTGATCGTCGCGCTGCTGTTGTCCGTCGGGTTGCTGGGGATGCTGTTGACGCCGGGGATGCGGATTCTGCCGGTCGCGATCGACGCAGAGCCCGATCATTTCTATCGCGAAGCCCTCGCCGACGGCCGAGCCGAGCAAGCGCTCTTCCCGCCGATCCCTTACTCGCCGAACGACAGCCTCGTCGATCAGACGACGATCAACGAAGACCGCGTCGGCGTGCGCAGCGTGCTCCGCTCGCCCGGCCGCCACCCGCGCACCGCCGACATCGCCCGCGAGATGCAGAGCCAGGCCGAGAACATCTACGGCATCCGGCTCTACGAATTAACCGAGGAAGACGAAGACCCGGTCCCCATCCCGCAGACCCTCGACGAAGCCTACGAAGCGGCCGACCTGCTCTGGCAAGCGTATCAAGACCGCCCCGCATACGACCCCGACCGCGGGCAAAAGAATCGCGAGCGCGCCGGCGACGTGCTCGATCGACTCGCCGACATCGAGCCCGGCACGCGCCTCCACCTCATGGGCACGACCATCAGCGGGCGAGACCTCACCAGCCGGATGATCCACGGCTCGCGCATCGCGCTGTACATCGGCTTTATCTCGACGAGCATCGCGGTCGTCATCGGCGTCATCGTCGGCGGGCTGCTCGGCTACTTCGCGGGCTGGGTCGACCTCATCGGCCTGCGACTGGTCGAGATCTTCGCGTCCATCCCCGTCATCATGCTCCTGATCATGATCGTCGCGTTCTACGGCCGATCGCTCGTGCTCATGATGGTCGTCATCGGGCTCACCGGCTGGGTCGGCTACGCCTACTTCGTCCGCGCCGAGTTCCTCAAGCTCCGCAAGATGGACTACGTCATGGCCGCGCGCGCCGCGGGCACGCCCCTCTGGCTCATCCTCTTCAAGCACATGCTGCCCAACGGCGTCGCCCCCGTGCTCGTCGGCGCGAGCTTCGGCATCGCCGGCGGCATCATGACCGAGGCCGCGCTCAGCTTCATCGGCCTCGGCCTCGAACCCACCGAACCCAGCTGGGGGCAGATGCTCGACCAGGCCCGACAGGGCGGCTTCTACTGGTGGCTCGCGATCTACCCCGGCCTGGGCATCTTCCTCACCGTCTTCGCCTACAACCTCATCGGCGAAGCCCTCCGCGACGTCATCGACCCCCGCGCGATCGATTAAGCTATCCCCGAAACGGAATCCAACGATGAGCAAAGACCCCGTTCTGCAAATCAATCAGCTCGCCGTCAGCTTCCCCGGCGGGGCGAGCGGCCGACGCGTGCAGGCCGCCGACAGCGTCTCTATGTCAATCTTCCCCGCCCAGACCCTCGCGGTCGTCGGCGAGTCGGGCTCGGGCAAGTCCGTCTCCGCGCTCAGCGTCCTTCAACTCATCCCCCACCCGCCGGGCCAGACCGACGGCGGCGAGATCCTCTGGACCGCCGACCCCACGCGACCGCCCAAAAACCTACTCGACTACTCCGACAAGCAGATGCGAGCGGTCCGCGGCAACGAGATCGCCATGATCTTCCAAGAGCCGATGACCTCGCTCAACCCGGTCTACACGATCGGCGAGCAGGTGCTCGAAGCGATCCTCCTCCACCAGCAAGTAGGCAAAGACGGCGCACTTAAGATCGCCGAACAGGCCCTCCGCGACGTCGGCATCGCCGACCCCGCCAGCCGACTCAGCGAGTACCCCCACCAGCTCTCCGGCGGGATGCGACAGCGCGTCATGATCGCCATGGCCCTCGCCTGCCAGCCCGCGCTCCTCCTCGCCGACGAACCCACGACCGCGCTCGACGTCACCATCCAGGCCCAGATCCTCGAGCTCCTGCGAAAGCTCCAGCACGAAAAACAGATGGCCATCATGCTCATCACCCACGACCTCGGCGTCGTCGCGGAAAACGCAGACGTCGTCGCCGTCATGTACTCCGGCCGAATCGTCGAGTACGCCACCGTCTTCGACATCTTTAATAACCCGATGCACCCCTACACCAAGGGCCTGCTCAAGTCGATGCCCGTGCTCGGCCGCCGCGTCGATCGACTGCCCACCGTTATGGACGGCGCGATCATCGAGAACTTCCCCGCCGGCTACACCTGCGCACCCCACGTCGACCAGCAAAACCCCGAAGACGGCTACGGCGGACCCGACGCCCGACTCTACGAGGTCGCCGACCAACACTGGGTCCTCTGCACCAAAGACGCCGCGCAACCCGAAGCCCGCGTCCCCGCCCCGCGCCTCGACTTCCGCCGAGAAGCCGACGCCGCCGCGGTTTGAAAATACCACGATTTCTGAGGCATTGCCGCAGATCGCTCGAAACAAGGGACTCGAACGAATCGCGTTTTGAGTTTCTCAACGGGACAGCCGCGACGCTAAGCGTTGCAGGCAAAGCATCACACGCTGATAGCGTGTTACCTGCGATGCGTAGCATCGCGGCTATGCTTCGATACCGGTCCAATCCCGACGTACCAAAACGCGGTTCGTATAGAGCACCTACGATTTTTCTGGCAGGGGGATAGACATTCCTGTCTGTCGTTCGGCGAAGCCGAATCGTGATTCGTATTAGGTCTTCGCCTATCGACAGGCAAGAATGCTTGTCCCCTTGATCATTTGGCAATAGCGATCGATGCCAGAAAAAACACAAAATGTTCTAATGACAAAGTTTCAAAATAGAATTCGTAACGCAATCTCGTGGCGACACCTGGCTTGCTCAGCCCCTGCTCAGCACCCAGACCGGCGTGCGCGTGTCTTCTTCCTCTGCTTCGGGCTCTTCCGCCTCGGCGTCG
>JBMYUK010000015.1:9842-14885 GCA_049605275.1 Phycisphaeraceae bacterium | reverse complement strand
TTTTTCTGTGCCGGCGTGTGCTGTCCCAGAGGGGGCGGCACAAAAACCCGCTTTGTACTGATCGTAGACTTGATAACGCTGTGTTTGATCTTTCCACTGCGATTATTCAGTCTTATCTTGCATGAAGGCGTACATCGTTTGTTTGTGTTCTTGCTTTGCCCATGCTTCCTAGCCAGACGTTCGCTATCAGTGAAATTGTATTGTCAGGCTGTCGAGGAAATGCGCAACCGAGACCGCAGTGAAAAGAGCCTGTCTGACCCCAACTCCATTATTCAGTATACGAATTGGCACGCTTATCTTAGGGCTATTCGAATCACCCCTGGGTTGTACAGTGAAAGACCGTCAAGGGTAAATACGGAGGTCGATTATGCGAGACTGGTCTACAATCGAGCGGCAACCAACTTCGAGAAGTACCAATGCCTCAATCTTGCGATTCTTCTAACGATTATCAGTTGGCTCGTCTTGGCATCCGCCTACATCGTAGATGGATTCTCATAAGCTGCATAGAAAATTCACCGTAACAGAGGTCAATAGGTAACACACTCAACGAATAGATCTCTCGATGAAAAGTATGTCACAACAGACACCCACTCTCGGCGTGCTCGGCGGCGGACAACTCGGGCAGATGTTCTGTCACGCGGCGAAACGCGCGGGCGTCAGGACGCACGTCTTTTGTCCCGGCGACGGCGAGCCGGCGACGCAGGTCTGCGATGCGAAAATGATCGCCGACTACGACGATCTCGACGCGGTCGAGCGGTTCGCGCGCTCGGTCGATGCGGTGACGTACGAGTTCGAGAACGTGCCCGCGGCGACGGCGGCGGCGTGCGCGAAACACGTGCCGGTGCGTCCAGGCGAGCACGTGTTGGCCGTGGCGCAGGATCGCATCGTCGAGAAGACGACGCTTCGATCACACGGCATCCCCGTCGGGCCGTTCGCGGAGATTGAATCGCTTGATGATCTTCGCGAGGCGGCGAAAACGATCGGCGTTCCGGCGGTGCTCAAGACCGCACGCGGCGGGTACGACGGCAAGGGCCAACGGGTGTTACGCAGCGCCGACGAAGCCGGGCTGATTTATGCGTGGGAGGACCTCGGCAAGCGGCCTTGCGTCTACGAAGGGTTCATCGACTTCGAGCAGGAGGTCTCCGTCGTCGCCGCGCGCGGCTGCGCCGAGTCGGGCGGCGAAGTCGTGACGTACGGCCCGATCGCGAACACGCACCGCAATCACATCCTCGACGTCAGCGTCGTGCCCTCCGGTGCGCCTCGTAGCGTCGAGCGGCAGGCGATCGAGATCGCGACGCAGGTGATGACCTCGCTCGACGTCGTGGGCGTGCTGTGCGTGGAGTTTTTTCAGACGCGCGACGGCCGGATGCTCGTCAACGAGCTCGCGCCCAGGCCGCACAACTCCGGCCACCTCACGATCGACGCGTACACCCACAGCCAGTTCGATCAGCAGGTCGCCTGCACCCTCGGGCGAGCGCCGCTGCCGGTCGAGCTCAAACGGCCCGCCGCGATGGTGAACCTGCTCGGCGACCTCTGGCCGGCGTCGCAAGTCGCCGACGCGCCGCCCTGGCACCTGCTCTCGGAAGAGGCGTGTTTCCTGCATCTCTATGGCAAGGCAGCGGCTCGGCCGGGCCGCAAGATGGGCCATCTCACCGCGCTCGGCCGGACGCCGCACGAGGCGATCCGCGACGCCGTCGAAGCGCGGACAAGCGTTTCGCCGCGGCCCGCGATCGATCGAGACTGATTCGCGTTGAACGAATTAGACGATATAGTTGACGTATGTCGACCGCTGCGTCCAGTCTGAAAGCCGATGGATCGAGCGGCAAACCCGCGACATGGACCTTTCTCACGAATCACTCCCACGTGCTGATCTGCCTGGCGATCGAGCCGAATCTGCTGTTGCGCGAGGTGGCTGAGCGGGTGGGGATCACCGAGCGGGCGGTGCAGAAGATCGTGCAGGAGTTGGAGGAGGGGGGCGTGCTGGTGCGGACGAAAGTCGGCCGACGCAACCGCTACACGATCAAGGAGGGCCGATCGCTGCGGCACCCCGTCGAGGGCCATCGCCGCATCCGCGACCTGCTCGATATGGTCCGGAAGGGCGAATAAGGATAATGCCTTAATTGATAGTGATTTAGCACGCATCGATCAGGGTGCAAAAACCGCACGCAACTATTGACTTGCATCAATACACGCATTATTTTTCGTGTATGTAATTCTCATTTCTCTAGCGGAGCCATTCGATGCAGATGACAATTGCCAGCCGCAGCGCCGACCTGACCCAGCCGATTCGGGAGCATATCCGAGCTCGGCTATACGCCGCGTTGGATCAGCACGCGTCACGGATCAATCGCGTCGAGGTGACGATCGACGACGAGAACGGGCCGAGGGGCGGTATCGACCAGGTTTGCCGGGTGGTCGTTCGGCTGACCAACGGCCAAACGCTGCACCACGTGCGTCGCGGAATCGACCTGTACGCGAACGTAAGCCTGATCGCGGACAAGGCGAAGCGTCGGGTCGGCCGGCGGATCGCCAAAATCAAGGATCGACGCAAGGCCGCTTGACCGCGTCGTGAACCGCGCTATCCTATAACAATCAAACATGCCCCCCTACCCGTGCTGTGCGTTCCCCTGAAAGGTCGCGCAGCACGGGAATTTTTATGCGAACCGTATTTCGGCTAAGATTTCGCGGATGAGTCTGGACCTCGTCCTCGAAAATTTCCTAAGCCCGCCGATTCTGTTCTTTTTCCTGGGCGTCTTCGCGACGCTGGTCCGGTCCGATCTCGAGATGCCGACGCAGGTCGCTCGGTTTTTGTCGCTGTATCTTCTCTTCGCGATCGGGCTCCAGGGCGGGTACAAATTGTCCGGCAGCGAGCGCAGCGTCGAGATGCTCTTGATGCTCGGCGCGGCCACGGCGACGTCGTTCGTTATCCCGCTTTGGTCGTTTGCCCTCCTACGCCTCAAGCTGCCCACTCCCGACGCCGCGGCCATCGCCGCGACATATGGCTCGGTCTCCGCGGTCACCTTCATCACCGCGATCAGCTTCCTCAATACGCTCGAGGTCGAGTACAGCGGGCACATGGTCGCGGCGATGGCGCTCATGGAGTCGCCCGCGATCATCGTCGGCGTGCTGCTCGCGCGAACTTTTACGAGCCCCGGCGACAACGGCGGCTTGCCGACGCCCAGACAAAACTGGTCGGACCTCGGACGCGAGGCGTTTCTCAATGGCTCGGTCCTCGTGCTGCTCGGCAGCCTGGTCATCGGCCTGGTCACCGGCAGCGAGGGGTGGAAATCGCTGGACACCTTCGCCTACGAAGACACGTTCAAAGGCGTGCTCTGCCTGTTCCTCTTGGATATGGGCATGGTCGCGGCCAAGCGGATTAAGGACCTGCGCGATTCGGGCGTGGTGCTCGTGGGCTTCGCGATCGCCGCGGCGGTCGTCCACGCGATGCTCGGCATCGTGCTGGCCAAGTTGATCGGCGCTTCGGAGGGCGACGCCCTATTGCTCGCGTCGCTGGTCGGTGGGGCGAGCTACATCGCCGTGCCCGCGGCGGTGCGGCTCGCGATCCCCAAGGCCAACCCGAGTCTCTACGTGCCGATGGCACTGGGGCTGACCTTCCCGTTTAATGTCATCATCGGGATTCCGATGTATTACGCGATCATCAAGGCCTTGTGGAGTTAGTCATGGTCACCGTGAAACGCCTGGAGATCGTCATCGACGCGGCGCACACCCCCGAGTTGATCCGCGCCGTCAAGTCGTCGGGCGCAATGGGCTACACGCTCTTGCGCGACGTTCAGGGCTCGGGCGACCGCGGCGACCGGCTCGGCGACGGTCTCAGCAACGTCTACCGCAACTGCTGCCTCATCACCGCGGTGCCCGAAGAGACGGCCGGGGCGATCCTCCGAGCGGTCGGCCCGCTGCTCGAGCGTCACGGCGGGGTCTGCATTGCCAGCGACGCGCAGATGCTGCACCATTAGCGTCGCTTTCACGCCGCGATGATAAAAACCCGTTGCAAAGCCCGCTGCAAACGTCATGAAACACAACGAATCTACCAAGACGGACACCCCGCCAGACTTCCCCCTGCGTCGCGACATCCGGATGCTCGGCTACGAGTTGGGCAAGGTGCTCAAGACCCACGGCGACGACGGGCTGTACGACCTGGTCGAAGAGGTCCGCGCGCTGGCCAAGGCGCGGCGCGACGGCGACGAACAAGCCGACCAACGCCTGCGCGATCGCATCGCGTCGCTGAAGGAAGACGAGATGAGCGAGCTGATGCGGGCGCTCGCGTGTTTTTTCGATCTCGCGAATTTGGCGGAGGATCGGCACCGCGTGCGCGTCCTGCGCGAGCGCGAGCAGTCGCTGTGGCCCAAGCCGCGCGATCAGTCGCTCGGATCCGCGATCATGCAACTGGCCGAGTCGGGCGTCGCCGCCGACGACATGCAGGCGATGCTCGACCAGCTCGATGTCGACCTCGTCTTCACCGCTCACCCCACCGAGGCGAAGCGGCGCAGCATCCGTATGACGCTCGGCCGGCTGCGCGACGACCTCGCAGAGATGGATCGGCCCGACCTCTTGCATCGCGAGCGCGACGAGCTGCTGCGCCGCATCCGCGCCGACATGGACTGCTTGTGGGAGACCGACACGCTTCGGCCGAGCAAGCCCAGCGTGCTCGAAGAGGTCGATCGCTCGCTGTTCGTGCTCGACTCGTTGTGGGAGATGGTGCCCAAGCTGGCGTACAGCACCCGCCGCGCACTCGAGCAGGCCTACCCGGAGAACACGCCGACGCTGCCCGTGGTCCTGCGCTTCGGCTCGTGGATCGGCGGGGACCGCGACGGCAACCCGTTCGTCACGCCCGACGTGACCCGGCAAACGCTCGGCAAGCTCCGCCGCGCCATCGCCGCCAAGCACGCTCACGAAGCGCGGCTGCTCGCCCGCATCCTCAGCATCTCCGAAAAGCATCACCCCGCAAGCGACGCGGTGCACCGGATCGTCGAGCGGGCGCGAACGAGTTGGCCCAAGCTCGGCGAGGTCATCGATCAGGTGAGT
>JBMYUK010000015.1:0-9832 GCA_049605275.1 Phycisphaeraceae bacterium | reverse complement strand
GAAAGAGGTTTATCGCCGCTCGCTGCGCGTGATCCGCGCCCGGCTGCTCGCCTCGACACAGGGCGATCCGTTGGGCGATGAGATCGACGAGATCGCGTACACCGATGCCGATGAACTCAGCAAAGACCTCGAAGCGATCGCCGACTCGCTCAGAGAGAACGGCCACGACGACCTGGCCGACGGACCGCTCCGGGGTTGGCGCGACCGCGTCGCCGTGTTCGGCCTGCACTTTGCCCGGCTCGACATCCGCGAAGACTCGCGGCAATTGCACAGCGCGATCGCCGAGGTCCTCGAACAGCTCGACCCGGGCAGCGATTACGCCGCGCTCGATGAGTCCGCCCGACAGACCCTGCTCAGCGGCGCGATCGGCGGCGACGTCGCGGCGATCGATACCGCATCGCTCAGCGAGCCGACGCGCAACACGGTCGAGCTGTTCGTGCTGCTCGAAGAGGCGGCCGAGCGCCTCGGCACCGCTTCTCTGGGCGCGCTCATCATCTCGATGACGCATCACCCCAGCGACGTGCTCGCGATGGGCTGGTTGGGACGATTGGGCGCGAAGCTACGCGGCTACGATCGGCCGCTCGCACGCTTGCCTATCGCCCCGCTGTTCGAAACGATCGACGACCTGGCCAACGCCGACCAGACCCTCGACGCGCTCTTGTCGAGCGAGCCTTACCTGGCCCACGTCAACGCCACCGGAGGGCGACAGATGTGCATGGTCGGTTACTCGGACTCGTGCAAGGACGGCGGCTACCTCGCCAGCAACTGGGGCCTCTTCGACGCTCAGCGGCGACTCGCGCAAACCGCCAAGACGCACGGCATCGGGCTGGTCCTCTTCCACGGGCGCGGCGGCGCACTCGGACGCGGCGGCGGACCCGCGGCTCGCGGCGTGATGTCGCTTCCCCCCGAGGCCGTGGGCTATAAGGTCCGCATTACCGAACAGGGCGAGGTCCTCAGCGAGCGCTACGACGACCCGGAGGTCGCGTTCCGACACGTCGAGCAAGTCGCCTGGGCGACCCTGCGCGTCTCGGCCGAGTCGTCCGACGCGATCGAACAGAGCTGGATGCGAGCGCTCGCCGAGTCGTCCGAGCAATCGACCGCCTGCTACCGCGCGTTGCGCGACGACCCGGCCTTCCTCGCCTACTTCGACAAGGCCACGCCGATCAACACGATCGAGACGCTGCCCATCGGCTCGCGACCCAGCCGACGCCGAGGCGCACGCGAACTCAAGGACCTCCGCGCGATCCCGTACACCTTCGCCTGGACACAGAACCGACATCTGCTCACCGGCTGGTTCGGACTGGGCACCGGGCTGAGTTCGATCGACCTCGACACGCGCCGCGCGATGTACGCCGGCTGGCCGATGTTCCGCGGGATGATCCACAACGCCGAGCTCGCGCTGGCCAAGTGCGACATGCAGATCGCCGAGCGCTACGCCCAACTCGTCGGCGACGCCGAGGCCGATCGCATCTATCAAACCGTCGCCGAGGAGTATCAGCGAACCCGCGCGATCGTCCTCGACACCGCAGAGCGAGACGACCTCTTATCCGGCATCGGCTGGCTCCAGCGGTCCGTCCGCGTGCGAAACCCCTACGTCGACCCGCTCAACCTCATCCAGGTCGAACTCATGCGCCGCGGCATCGATCCGCAAGGCGACCTCCTGCGTCAGAGCGTCCAGGCCATCGCCGCCGGCCTGCGCAACACCGGTTGATCCCCCGCGCAAGCCGGCCAATCGACGAACGATCCGATTCCTTAAACCGGCCTTGTTTCGACACCGGCGGACTGTCACAATAAGTCTGCACGCCCGCCGACTCCCTGCACCCTCGCGAAAGGCTTCCGGGACATGACCCGACACCGACCCGCCCGGCTCGTGGCCTTCTTCATCCTCTGCGGACTGCTCGCTCTCGTCTTCGTCCCCGGCCGCCTCGCCGCTGACGACGACCACAAGGACCGCAAGGACGAACCCGCCCGCGGCTCGATCGTCAACTACCGCATCCAGGACGTGCGCGGCGAAGACCTGACCGACGCCCAGGTCGCCTTCCGCTTCCCGATCCAGGGCATCACCTTCGAGACGACGACCGACGCGAACGGCTGGGCGAGTTTCAATTGGCCGGCCGAGGCGAAGGGCACGACGCTCATCGAGGTGACCGCGTCCAAGCCCGGCTACGGCAAGACGACGCTCGCGACCCGCGTCGCCGGCACGCGCTTCAACCGACCCGACAACCGAGCGACCTGGTTCCGAATGCCCGTGCCCAAGCCCGACAGCTTCGACGCAGACAACGCGCTGCGCGGCAAGGTCGTCGGGCCCGACGGCCTGCCCGTCGAAGGCGTCCGCATCATCGCGACCGGCATCGTCACCCCCGGCGGCCGGGCGCAGACCATCACCTTCCCCAGCGAGAGCGCGTGGACCGATCGCGACGGCCGATTCAGCTACATGCCCGTCAAACACTACAAGAACGCCGGCTTTTTCTTCGGCTATTACCCCCCGCCCAACACGACCTACGACGTCGGCATCTACCCGCCGAAGGACTCCGGCCTCGCGCCCTACTTCGGCTCGCTCGACAACCTCAACGAGCAGCGCATCGCGCTCGAACGCTCGTCGATCCAACCCGTCTTCAACGTCGATGACCCGCTAGGCCCGGACCTCAAGCGTTCGCCCCGGACCGATGCCTACCTGCCCGCTTACGAGTTGTTCTACTCCGAAGCCAACGGCGAGCCGGAGCACGAGGTCCGCTTCCTGACCGGCGAACCCCGTCCCATGCGCCCCGGCTACTACACCTTCCGCACGAAGACGACGCTCTACCGCCGTATCCACCTGACCGAGGACAGCCCGGACGAGATCGATCTCGCGCCTCACCCGCCGACGCTCGTCACCGGTTTGGTCAAAGACCCCGAAACCGGAGCGGGCCTCGCCAACGCGATCGTTCTCGCGATCTCGCTGCACGACCAGGCGACGATCAAGCCGGGCTTCGCGAAGGCGAAAGACGAAGGCTTCTGGCAAGACGCGGCCCGGCTACCCAAGCAGATGCCCCAGGGCCATGCGAGTCTGAACGATCTCTTAAGCGGCACGTCGCAGACGATCGTCCTCAAGCGCGGGCGAGTCAGCACGCTCGTTCAGCCGCCGACCGCCGCGGCCCGCACCGGCGCCGACGGCCGCTTCGCGCTGCTCATGCCCGAGGGCGTCTGGCACGACAAACTCGTCGTGCTCGCGGAGGATCGCCTGCCCTGGGTGCACCGGCTGGGCTGGTTTCCCGACCCGTCGAAGAGCCACATCGCGTTGCCCGACACGCCGATGGTCAAAGCCGGTTTGATCTGGCGCAAGAGCCCGGCCGAGCCGACGGTCGATGAACGCCTCAAGTGGGTCGTCGACGAGCCTCGCGAGCTGCCGAAGTGGGCCGAGGTCTTGATTGGTGCGCAGGGCAAGAACGACGGGCCGATTTTTGACGTCGCCGCGCCGCGCAAGGGCACCGCGCCGCAGCCGTTGGTCGTGCCCGCGGGTCTGCCGATCCGCCTCGTGCCGTACACGAGAAACAGCGGGTTCCACTACGAATTCGAGCACGACGCGACGATGACGCTCGAGCCGGGCAAGTCGATCACGCTCGATCAGCCGGCCACGTTCCACCGCCGCGCACGGGTCAACGTCCGCGTCATCGACGAGGCGGGCAAGCACATCGTCGGCGCACCGATCCAGGTCTACTGCAACACGCTAAAAGACTGGTCCGAGGTCACCAACGCGTGGCACGATTGGGAAGACGGCACGACCCCGTTCAACATCGACCGACGCACCGGCGGCATCGTCGCCATCCGCGGCGAAGGCTTCCCCGACCACCGCGCCAACCAAGTCATCCTCGATCCGCTGCCCGACCGACCCGGCGATGAACGATACGAGTATCCCGAGGTAGTCCTGACGATCACGCCCGAGCAGTTGCGCACGCTCTACGGCCAAGACTGAGCGTACACCGCGCCCGATCGGCGACCCATCAAACCATCGCATCCGAGATCGAGAACGCCGCGAATAGTACACTGTACGGATTCGTCACCGATTCGATTTCGCGATGAAACACATCGATCCGAAAATCATTGCGTTGGTCGTCCGCACCGTCGTCGGCCTGGTCCTGCTCGCGTCGGCCGGCGCCGTGGTCGCGTTCCTCGTTTCCACCAAGCCGCAGGTCAAACAGAGCGATCTCGAAACCCAATCGATCCGCGTGCAGGTCGTCCGCGTCGAGCCGGTCGAGGTCGCACGTCAGTGGCGCGGCTACGGGACGACGCAGGCGAAAGACTCGGCCGACGTGCCCGCGCGCGTCGGCGCGACCGTCGTCGCGCTGCCCGACGGCATCGAGGCCGGCCGCGTCGTGACAGCCGGGCAGGTGCTCGCCGAGTTGGACAAGACCGACTTTCGCAACGCGCTCAACGCCGCCGAGAAACGCATCGCAGAAGCGCAGGCCGGCATCGTCCAACTCGACGCGGAGAAGAAGAGCCTCGACCAAAGGCTCGCGCTCGAACGGCAAGTGATCGCGCTGGCGAAGGAGGACCTGCAGCGTCAGCGGGATCGATTCGCGACCGGGTCGTCGTCGCAGGCGGATGTCGACCGGGCTCGTCGGGCCTTGATCGTCGCGGAATCGGGCGGCGAATTGATCCAGCAGCAGCTCGACGCGTTGCCCGCCCGTCGCGCCGGGCTCGAAGCGGCAGAGGCCGCCGCCACCGCCGACCGCGACAACGCAAAGGCCAACCTCCAACGCACCACGATCACCAGCCCGATCGACGGCATCATCGAGTCGCTCGACGTCGAGGTCGGCGAGAACCTCGCGCCCGGCGCACGCGTCGCCCGCATCATCGACCCGCGCGTCATCGAGTTGCCCCTTCAACTGCCCAGTTCTGCGCGCAGCTTCCTCACCACCGGCAACCGCGTGACCCTCACCACGCGCAGCCAGCCCGACGACTGCCCGCCCTGGAACGCCACGATCACGCGCATCGGCGCGGCCGACAGCCCGACACGCACCTTCACCGTCTTCGCCGAAGTCGATCAGTCCTCGATCCCGCTGCGGAACTTCGCCGAAGGCGGCGGCCCGCACAAGCTCCCCGCCGGCGCGTTCGCCCTGGCTAAGCTCGACACCGCCGAGCCCGTCGAGCGCGTCATCCTCCCCGCCCGCTCGATCCAAGAAGGACGAATCCGCACCGTCGTCGACGGCCGAATCAACGGCCGACCCGTCGACGTCGCGTTCGACCTCGAAGGCGATTACCCGCGCTTCGGCCTCGACGACCGGCAGTGGGTCGCGCTCGACGCGCCGCTCGCGCCCGGCACGCTCGTCGTCCTCAGCGCGTCGATGACCATCCTCGACGGCCAACGGGTCGAGCCCGTCGTCGCCAACGACCGCGCGACCCTGCCCGAGCCCGGCGATGCCGCCGCAGCGAAAGCGATCGGGGCGGCGCGATGAACCTCGGCGTCTCCGAATTTGGCGTTCGAAAGCCGGTCGTCGCGAACCTGCTCATGGCCGCGCTCGTCATCGGCGGGCTCGTCGCTTCGACCACCCTCCGCAAACAATTCTTTCCCGAAACCAATCCCGACACCGCCACGATCAACATGCCCTACCCCGGGGCGGCACCCGAAGAGGTCGAGTCCTCCCTCGCCATCAAAGTCGAAGACGCCTTGCGCGGCATCGACGAAGTCGACGAGATCCTCACCACCGTCGCGGAGGGCGGCGGCGGGATCGTCGTCAAATTTAAGGAAGGCGTCGACGTCGACTCGGCGATGAAGGACGTCGAGCGCGAGATCGATGCGCTGCAGGACCTGCCCGAAGAATCGGAAGAGATCACCAGCCAATTGATCGAGCCGCGGCTGCCCGTGATCCGCGTTGTCCTCGCCGGGATCGAAGACCCGTACGCGATGAAGCAGGCGATCCGCTCGGTGCGCGACGACCTCCGATCGCTTCCGGACATGGGCGAGATCCTCATCGGCGGCACGCGCGACTACGAGATCAGCGTCGACGTCGACACCGTCGCCATGCTCGAGTACGGCCTGTCCCTGCCGCGCATCAGCCAAACGATCCGAGAATGGATGACCGAGATTCCTGGCGGTACGATCAAGCACGAGACCGGCAACGTCTCGCTCCGCGTCATCGGCGTCGCGGAACGCGCCCAGGCCATCCAACAGATCCCCCTCACCGCGCTCGAAGACGGCACGCTCATCACCGTCGGCGACGTCGGCAAGGTCAGACACGGTTTTGTCGACAGCGATCTCGAAGCGCGATACAGCAACCAGCCCGCGACCAGCCTGACGATCTTCAAAGTCGGCGAGCAGGACATCGTCAAGATCGCGCAGATGGTTCGCGCCTACGTCGCTGGCCGCAGCGGCGAGCCCTACACCCTCACCAACGCCGAGCGCATGATCCAACTCGCGACCGCCAATCGACCGGGCGGACCGACGATGTCCAACCCGCAAAAGGCATGGGAACTGGGCGCGAGCAGCCTGAAGCCGCTGCCCGACGGCGCGTCGATCCACGCCACCACCGACCTCGCGCGCTTCGTCGAAGGCCGACTCGATCTACTCACCCGAAACGCGATCTACGGCGCGATGCTCGTCTTCCTCACGCTGCTGGTCTTTCTCAACTGGCGCGCGGCGATGTGGGTCGGCGTCGGGCTGTCCACGGCGATCTGCGGCACGCTGATCCTCATGGGCGTCTTCGACGTGACGCTCAACCTGCTGACGATGTTCGGTCTGATCGTCGTGCTCGGGCTGCTCGTCGACGACGCCATCGTCGTGGCGGAGAACATCCAATCGCATCACGACGATTCCCACGAATCGCCAACGAACTCGGCGATCCGCGGGGCGAACGAGGTGTTTTGGCCGGTCGTCGCGACGGTGCTCACGAGTATCGTCGCGTTCCTGCCCTTGACGTTTATCAAGGGCCAGATCGGAACGCTCCTGGGCGCGTTGCCCGTGGTGGTGGCGTGCGCGTTGGCGATGTCGCTGATCGAATCGCTGCTGATCCTGCCGTCGCACATGGGCCATTCGCTGGAGAAACGCGACCGCGCGAAGGCGAACCGATTCACGCGTTTACTCAAGCGTTACGAGACGTGGCGCGACGACGTGATGATGAAAAAAGTCATCGCGCAGTTCACGCGCGTCCAGGCGTCGCTGCTCCGCGTGCGCTATCTGACGATGGCGATCGCGGTGTCGGCGCTGATCGCCTCGGCGGGGATGGTCGCGGGCGAGCGTCTGCCGTTCAATTTCCTTCCGGCCGACGACGCCGAGTCGTTTGTCATCGACGTCCGCATGCCCATCGGCACGCCGATCCAAGCCACCAAGCAAGTGATCGCCACGATCGAAGACGTCGTCTTACAGGAAGACGAGGTCAAGTCCATGGAGTCGCTGATCGGCGGCAGCAACGACCTCGAAACCGGCAGCCAGAACGCACCCGCCTCGCACATCGCCCAGGTCTTCGTCGAACTCAAGCCCGTCGAACAGCGCGACCGAACTTCGCCGCAGGTGACCACCTCGATCCGCAAGGCGCTGCAAGGCAAGATCGATAACGTCGAGCGCATCAGCTATACGCAGCAGGCCGGCGGCCCGGGCGGACCCGACGTCACGATTCGCCTGTCCAGCGAGAGCCCGCAGGTGCTCCAGCAAGCGACCGACGACGTGAAGAAGCTCTTGATGGGTTTCGATGAGCTTTTCGACGTCGCGGACGATGCGAACCTCGGCCAGTCCGAGCGGAAGGTGCGGGTCTATCCCGACGCCGCGGCGCTGGGCCTGACCAATCGCGAGATCAATACGCAGATGCGCGGCTTTCTCTTCGGGCTCGAAGCTCACACCTACGCCGACCGAGAGGAAGACATCGACGTGCGCGTCCGCATCGACGAGGCGACGCGCGGCTCGCTGTCGCAGGTGCAAAACGCCTGGCTGGTCGATCCGCAGGGGCGGCCGGTGCCGATGCGCGAGCTCGTTGACATCGAGGACAGCTCGACCTACGCCAGCATCAATCGCGTGGACCGCAAGCGCGCCGTGACGGTCACCGCCGCGGCCGACGCCGAGGCGAGTCCCGAGCAGATCGTTGCGGAACTCAAGGCCCCGCCGAAAGACGACGACGGCAACGTGCGCCTCGACGACGCCGGCCGGCCGCTGCCCTCGAAGATCGCGATCATCGAGGCGAAGTACCCCGGGCTCGAGATCAGCTTCGCCGGGCGGCAGGAACAGATGGCCGACGCCTTCGGCTCGCTGCCCTACGGCTTTGCTGCCGCGCTCGTCATGATCTACGTCATCCTCGCCTGGCTCTTCCAAAGCTACTTCCAGCCGATCCTCGTGATGTGCGTCGTGCCCTTCGCGACCATCGGTCTGATCTTGGGACACCTCGCGCTCGGCTTCGACCTGACCTTCCTCTCGCTCATCGGCTTCGTTGCGCTCTCGGGCATCGTCGTCAACGACTCGCTCATCCTCGTGCAGTTCTTCAACATGAAACGCGCCCAAGGCATCGGCGTCTACGACGCGCTCATCGCCGCGGGCGCCGCGCGCTTCCGGGCCATCATGCTCACCACCATCACCACCGTGCTCGGCCTGACGCCGCTTATCCTCGAAACCTCCTTTCAGGCACGCTTCCTCATCCCCATGGCCATCAGCATCGCCGGCGGACTCATCAGCGCGACCGTCATGATCCTGATCGTCCTGCCCTGCATCATGCTGGTCTTCGACGACATCAAACGCGCGGCCCACTGGCTCTGGCACGGCGAAGCGCGTCCGGTCAATGCGAGACCCGAAGGCGCGTTCGCCGGCCGCGGCGAGCCGGCATGATCCGCTAGACTGACCGCCGCAATTGTTCATTGATCCGAAACGCGGAGAACCCCGATGCCGAACACGACACGACTCGTTGCGATTCTTTTGGTCACACTCTGCACGCTCACCGGCTGCGAGCTCTTGCCCGAGACTACCGGGGCCCCGCTCGCCGAGGCCGACCGCGACGACGGCTTCGTCTCGGTCTTCAACGGCAAAGACCTCACCGGCTGGACACCCAAGATCAGAGGCTTGGCCCTCGGGGAAGACCCGAAAAACACCTTCCGCGTCGTCGACGGCGCCATCGCGGTGCGGTACGACAAGTATGATCGATTCAGCGAGCAGTTCGGCCACCTCTTCCTCGACACGCCCTACTCGCACTACATCCTTCGGCTCGAGTACCGCTTCGTCGGCGACAAACAACTCGACGGACACCCCGGCGGCTGGGCGTTCATGAACTCCGGCGTCATGATCCACGGCCAGGCCCCCGACACCATGGGCAAAGACCAGGACTTTCCCAAATCCATCGAAGTTCAACTCCTCGGCCAGCGCCAAGACGCCCCCAAGTCTCGTCCCACCGCGAACGTCTGCAGCCCCGGCACGCACTACGTTCGCGACGGCAAACTCGTCAGAGCACACTGCGTCCCTTCGACCTCCGAGACCTTCCGCGGCGAACAGTGGGTCCCGCTCGAGATCGAGGTCCGAGGCAGCGAACGCATCATCCACCGCGTCGCCGGCGAGGTCGTCTTCGATTACACCAAGCCGCAACTCAACGACGGCACGCTGCTCGAAGGCGGAAGCATCTCGCTTCAATCCGAAAGCCACGCGTGCGACTTCCGCAACATCGAGATCAAGGTGCTCGAGAAGTAACGATCGATTGTGGCAGCGCTTCGCTTTCAACGCGCTTGCATCGAACCTTGCTTACACCTGCGACGAAAGCAACGTGCCAACCGACGACGCTGCGCACAACACATCGATTGAAGCGAGCGCGCACGATCGACCGATAGAATTGGTACGTCCTACGTCAATAAAACAACAAAGAATACTCAAGCCCGATGAAGACCACCG
>JBMYUK010000014.1:0-15391 GCA_049605275.1 Phycisphaeraceae bacterium | reverse complement strand
GATAGTTGTCGAGAAAGGCCACGCCCGCGTCGCGATTATCCGAAATCTGCGACCGCCGCGAGTGGCACCGCGCACAGGCATTCAAGACCTTGTCCTCGCCCATCGGCGTCAGCCGCTCGGCGATGCCTGTCTCCGTATTCATCACCCACTGCCGCGACTCGTCTTTCAACCGAACGACCAGGCCCATGTCGCCCTTGTCGATCGTTTGATCCAACGTGTAGAGCTCGGCCCATTCCGCGTGCGCCTCGCCCGGACCGTGACAAGCCTCGCAGGACACGTTGATCTCCGCCCAGGTCGTCTGATACGTGTCCGTCGTCGCGTCGTAGTTTTTCTGCAGGTCGGTCGAGTGGCACTCGGCGCACATGTGGTTCCAGGTGAAGTTCGGCCCGGTCCAGTGCAGTGCGTCGTCGTGTGGCACCGGCTCGTCGGGGTAGAGGTGATACCAGCGCTGGCCGCCGGCTTCCTTCGGACGCGCGTCCCAGCAGATCGTCAGCGCCTGAACCTTACCGCCCGGAAACTCGACGAGGTACTGCTGCAAAGGCTCGATGCCGAAGGTGTACTTGATCTCGAAGTCCGCCGGCTTGCCGTCCGGCCCGTCGGTGTTGACGTAGTACTTGCCGTCGCGGGTGAAGAACCGCGACGTCGTGCCGAAGTGCGTGAAGGTCGCGTCGTCGAAGTCGCCGATGACCGTATCGGGCGTCGCCGGCTTCATCGCCGCGTCGTGGTGTGAGCCGACCCAGTCGTCGTGCTCCTGCTGGTGACACTCGGCGCAGGCCTTCGCGCCGATATAGCCGTCGGCCTTCACACCGGCAGGGGTCACGCGCGACGCGTCACCCGTTTCGTCGCTGCGTTCGGAACAAGACGCGGCGGAGAACAACAAACCGACCGCCGCCGCCGCGAGCAACACACCGACCGCAGACGACAAGCTCAGACGAAACTGCTTCATGGAACGCAATATCGTAGGCGAATTCGCACCGCGGCGGAATACCTTAGGTGACGATTTCTGCTTGCTTCCTATGTGTTTTGATCGTTTCGGCTCCCCGCGCTCGACCAAACCGTCACCACGAATTGCTAGACCCGTCGTGCGGGCGATGATCGATTAGAAGAACGCGATGTAGACGATGGCCGCGATCACGATGGCCGCGATCCCAACGCCGACGATCACCATGAAGGCGAGGCCTTTCTGTGGCCCGCCCTTGGTGGTGCGGTCGTTGTCTTGAATCAGGGGCTGCTTGTCGTCGCTCATCGGCCTATCCTTTGTGAAGTGTGTGATTCCATCATAGCCCTTTCGCTTTGCATTTCAGTAACTGTCGGGAGCGTGCGTGTCTGATCCGGTGCTGCAACGAGCCTACGAGCTCTTGACCAACGAAGACGACGGGCGGGTCTGTCGCGATATTCCCGATGAGCTTTGCGACGAACAGCCGCGCAGCTTCGCGACCCACGTCGCATCGCTGTCGCTGACCAAGACCGGCGACGGGCTGGCCGACCCCAAGCTCGTGCTGTCGTGGTTGCTGACCGCGCTCGGTGCGCCCGCGGGGATCATCGGGCTGCTGGTGCCGGTGCGCGAGGCCGGGGCGCTTCTGCCACAGCTGGTCACGGCCGGGTGGGTCCGCAAGCGATCCAAGCGAAAATGGGTCTGGGTCGGCGGATCGCTGGTGCAAGGCCTAAGCGTACTCGGCATGGCCGTCGCAGCGTTGACCCTCGAAGGCGTCGCGGCGGGCACGGCGGTGCTCGGCCTGCTCGCGGTGTTCGCGGTCGCGCGTAGTTTCTGCTCGGTCAGCTACAAAGACGTCCTCGGTAAAACCGTCGCCAAGTCCACGCGCGGCACGGCGACCGGCAGCGCGGCGACGGCGGCCGCGGCGGTCGTGTTTCTCTATGGCCTGCTGCTCGGGCTCGGCGTCCTGCCCACGTCGATCGCTGTCGTTGTCGTCGGCTTGCTGATCGCGGCGGGATGCTGGTGCGGCGCGTCGCTGCTCTTCGCGACCCTGCCCGAGCGACCCGGCGCGGTCGACGGCGGGGGCAACGCGTTATCCGTCGCCCTCGACTCGATCAAGCGATTGCGAACCGATGCGCCCCTCCGCCGCTTTATCACGACCCGCGCGCTCTTGACGGCAACGGCCCTCGCGCCGCCGTTCATCCTCACCCTCAGCGTCGCCGACGGCGAAGGCAATCAGCTCGGCGAACTCGGCGCGTTCGTCATCGCCTCGGCTGCGGCCTCCGTGCTCAGCACCTACGCTTGGGGCCGGCTCTCTGACCGCTCCAGCCGAAAGGTCTTGATCCGCGCATCGATCATCGCGTGCGTTGCGCTGGCGGCGGCGGGGGGAATGGGGTTGGCGATCCCGGCGGCACAGGCGGGCAGCGTCTACGCGTGGGCGTTGCCGGGCGTCTTGTTCGTGCTGATGATCGCTTACCAGGGCGTGCGCCTCGGCCGATCGACGCACCTGGTCGACATGGCCGACGAGGACACCCGCGCCATCTACACCGCGCTGTCCAACACCGTGATCGGACTCGTCTTGCTTGCCGGAAGCGCCTTCGGCCTGCTCGCCGCGTTGATCAGCCCCGCCGCCGTACTGCTGATCTTCAGCGGCATGTGCGCCTTCGCCGCCCTCAGCGCGATCCGGCTGGATGAGGTGCAACGATAGCCGTCGCGCAACGCGCGGGGGTCGAGCCATCCAAGCGGCGTCAATGCCGGATGTTTCCCGCCTTCATGAAGCGTTTCATGATTCGACGCCCGCGCGTTGCGCAGCGGCTACGGCGAGCGCTCGGCACTCCGCTTCACGCTCGATCGCCCCCGCACGCTTTTCGATCAATCTCCGCAGATAACCACGCAAATAAAGCCGATCCACGCACGAGCCCACCCATCCAAACGGTGAGGCAAAGTCGATCCGGTCGGTCATCCGCGTCACGCCGTTGCCGAGTTCTTCAAACGCGTGGTCGTGGACGAAAGACTTAAACGGCCCGTCGGTTTGCTCGTCTCGAAAGTGCGTCGGCCGATCCATCGCGGTGATTTTGACGGTCATCTGCCGAGTCATGCCGAGGTGCGTGGCCTGCCAGGTGACGGTTTCGCCGCGTTCGATGAGGCTGTCGGTCCGCCCCGCGATCGCGCGTTCGCCGGTGTGTTCGAGCGATCGCACGTGAAACCCGATGTCGCGCGTGAGGTCGAAGCTTGCTTCGATCGGAGCGCGGATGTCGGTGGTGATCTCGATGGTGGGCATCACGTAGGCCGGGCTGGCAAGTGGTCGATGCGATCACACCAGGGCGATCGCCTCACCGAAAGGATCAGATGCGATTGCCCTGGCGATCACACCCGATCGAGCGCGATTTCGTGGGCTTCGTTGTAGCGGCGGCCGAGGTTGTGCCAGTCGAATTGCTCGCTGAAGCTCTCGACGGTGTTGCGGAGGTTGATGCGTTCGCGGCGGCCGAGTTCGGTGTACCGGAACATGATGTCGGTGAGTTGGTCGGCGGCTTCGTGGTAGCCGGTGTATCGGCGGTTGACGCAGAACAGTCCTTTTTGCTCGTGGTCGGGCAGGAGTTGGGCGAGGTAGCTGCCGAAGCCGGAGAGGTCGGAGGTGATCGCGGGGACGCCGAGCGCGATGGATTCGAGCGGGGTGTAGCCCCAGGGCTCGTAGTAGCTGGGGAAGACGCCCATGTGCGTGCCGCGGACGAAGTCGTCGTACTCCAGTCCCCAGAGCGGGCTGACCGGGTTGATGAAGTCGGGGTGGAAGACGACTTTGACGCGGTCTTCTTCGTGGTTGAGGAGGTGACAGGCGCGCAGCTTTTCGAGGACGTCGTCCTTCGCGTCGTCCTGGAGGTCGTGGGTGACGATGGGCGGGAGCCAGTTGCGCTTCCACGCGTGGATCGATCGGCGGAGTCGCAGGCGCCAGTACTCGTCGACGAGCGCATTGAGGTCGGGGACCTGTCCCTTTGCGGCGTGTTCGACGATGCGGTCTTCCATCTGCTCGGTCATGTGCTCGGCGATGCGTCGGAAGTCTTCGAGGTTGGCGACGGACTGGAGTTCGCCGACGTTGATCGAGCGGACCGGCGCGCGAGTGATGATGAAGAAGACGACGGTCTTGTTGGACTCGGTGATCTTGAGTCGGTGGTTGAGTCGGGCGAGCGACTCGATGCAGAGGTCCATACCTTTGTTTCGGTATTCGTATCGGCCGGAGGTGAAGAAGTAGAGGGTGTTGTCGAGGTCGAAGGTGTAGGAGGGGAAGAAGTGCGCCATCGTGAATTCGTGGATGCGCTGCTTGTACTTGGCGTGGAGATTTTGGAACTCGTGGAGGGCGGCGAAGCGTTGGATGTTCAGGCCGTTGGGCAGGAGGACGTCGGGGTCTCGACCGAGGAGGTGTCGGCACTCCATGGCGGTGACGTCGGAGACGGTGGTGAAGACGTGGCTGCCGTGGGCGGCGGCGCGTTCGACGCCGTGCTGAAACTCGATGTTGAAGTGCTTGGCTTCGTGTGCGGGGTCGAAGAAGGAGAGGTGGTCGTAGAAGACCGGGTTGTGCATGGCGAGGTATCGGCCGAGCAGGGTGGCGTGGGTGGTGAAGACGATGGAGCCGGGCCACTGCTCTTGCCGGAGCATGGGGATGCAGACGCCGGCCATCCACTCGTGGAAGTGGGCGACGAGGTCGCGTTTGTCGCCTTGCTGCTGGCCGAGGACGAAGAGGAACATGCGGACCGCCTCGCCGAAGGCGACGACGTCGTCGGCCAGCGCGTCGCCGTCGGGCGTGGGGATGCGGTGGTCGGCCCAGAGGCGGTACTTGATGTCGCCGAGGTATCGCTTCGCGTCGCCGACGTGCATGAGCACGACCTGCGGACGACCGGTCACCAGCCAGTGCCCGTACTCGACGCCGTAGCCCATCTCGCGCATCTGTTGAACCGCTCGGCCGATGGGCGTGTCCATCTGATCCGGGCCCGCGGGCTCGAACTCAACCTGGGCCGTGTCGTGGTTGTAAGGCCCGATCAGGCAGTAGCGTTTGCCCCAGCGCGCCATCATCGACGGCACCTTCGTTCGCAGCACCGTGTAGATCCCGCCGAGTTTGTTGCAAACCTCCCAGCCGACTTCGAGCAGGATCGGCTCGGCACGCTTGGGCTGTGGCGGCAGGTCGCCGTCCGGCTCAACCGGCGTCGGCTCGGGATCGGGCAGCGGAGGAGGCGCGGCCTTTGGCGGCGGGGCGGGGGTAAGCGGCGGGGCCGGGTCGCGCTCGCGGTCGGGCTTATGCTCGGGTGCGCCCGATAGCGGCGTCGGCTCGACCGGCTCGGTCACCTTCTGTGTCGGTGGCTTCTTCGGCGTCGGTGCCGTTGACTTGGTCTTGGCTTGGGCTTTGACCTTGGTCCGCGACTTGGTCGAGCGCTTCTTCTTGGTCGTGGTCGTCGCCTTGGTTGGGATCGCGGCGGCGGTTTTCTTCGTCGTCTTGTTCGCGGGTTTTGCCGCTTTGGCCGACGGATTCGCCTTGCTCTTAACGGCTTTGGCGGCGGTTTTCTTCGTGTTTTTTTTCTTGGTCGATTTCGTAGATCGGCTGGTATACGACGATTTTTTCTTTTTACTGGCCATGACCGTGATTGTAACCCAGCGGCCAGGCCGGATGAGCCCACTGCCGCCGAGCTATAGTGCCTCGATGCGAGAGGACCTGGCCGAGCTTTGTCAGCAAGCGATCGACCGCGGCGACGAGGCCGCGCTCGATAAGCTGCTTTCGCGCGAGCCCCGGCTCACCGGCACCGCCATCCCCGTCCAGCGCGATTGGGGCGAGGAGCAGTGGCTGCCGCTGCACCTCGCCGCCAAAGCCGGGGCGCTGCCGCTTGTCGAACGCTTGATCGAGGCCGGCGCGTCGATCGACAGCCGGACGCGCTTTCGCACCCCGATGCACGGTCGAGAGACCCCGCTGCACCTCGCCAGCCGGTGCGGTCACGACGCGATCGTCGCACGATTGCTCGATGCTCACGCGGCCCCGGGCCTGCTCGACGCGAACCATCGCTCGGCGCTGACGGGCGCGAGCCAGGCCGGTCACCTCGGCATCGTCGCTCGATTAGTCGACGCCGGTGCGCCGCTCGACCCCGTCGATGACTCCGGCCGAACGCCCCTGCACTGGGCGATCGCCGAAGGCCACGTCGACGTCTCGCTCGGGCTCATCGCCGCCGGCGCCGACCCCGACCACGCCTGTCCCAAAGAGCCGGCCGGCTACACCGCGCTGCACCGCTGCGCGATATCGGGCGAAGCGATGCAAGCGGTCGCCGATGCGCTTGTCGCCGCCGGCGCGGACGCCACGCTGCGCGACCCGCGCTTCGACAAAACGGCCGCCGACCTCTTGGCCGAGGCGTAAGCCCGGTCACGGCTTCCACTTGATGTTGCAGCCCATCGACGGGACTTGCTCGACGCTGACGTCTTCGCCGGCGAGGACCTGCTCGATCGCGGCGCGTAGGTCTTTGCCGTTGGCCTGCCCGTCGCGGTCGTCGTATTGACCCGAGGCGACGCGGTGCGGCCGGGTCTCGTCGAGCTGCCCGCGGTAGACCAGCTTGTGCTCTCGGTCGAAGAGAAAGAAGTCGGGTGTGCACGCCGCGGCATACGCCTTGGCGATCGACTGGTCGATGTCGAGCACGTACGGGAAGTTGTAGCCGCGCTCGGCGACCTCTTCTTTCATCTTGTCGGGTGCGTCGTCGGGGTAGGCTTCGATGTCGTTGGACTGGATCGCGACGATACCGAGTTCGCCGCCCGCCGCGAGGCCGTAGTCCCGGCCGATCCGCGCAAGCTCGGGCGCGACGTGCTTGACGTAAGGGCAGTGATTACAGATGAACATAACCAGCAGCGGGCGACTCTCGAACTGCGCCCGCGTGATGTTGTTGTTCTCGGTATCGGGCAGCGCGAAGTCGGGGGCTTTGGTCCCAAGCGGGAGCATCGTGGAAGGTGTCAAGGCCATGGTTGATCTCTCGAACGGGGTCTTTTCGAATTGGTTTACATCGCAGTCAATATCCTAGTCTTCTACGGCGAGATCGGCCGGGCGTTAGGATGTACAAGCGGCACTGCGGCCCTCAAAAATGGCCGGCTATATTCCGAAGACTGATTTTGTTTTAGGCCACTGTCTCATGGACCTCTGGAACAGCCTGCTTGATTTGATTGTGCTGCTCGCGGTGGCGATGCTGCTCGGGGTCATCGCCGAGCGGCTCAAGCAGTCGGCCGTCGTCGGATACATGCTCGCGGGGGTCTTGGTGGGGAACATCAGCCTCGCGCTCGGCAACCAGCAGAACGTCGCGGCGCTCGCGGACCTGGGCGTGATCCTGCTCATGTTTACGATCGGGCTGGAGTTCAACTGGTCCCGGCTCAAGCGGTTGGGTCTGACGGCGCTGTCGTCGGGGGCGCTGCAGATCGGGTTGACGATCAGCGTGGCGATGGCGATCGGGCTCGCGTTTTTGCCTTGGAAAGGGGCGTTTGCGATCGGCGCGGCGCTGGCGATGTCGTCGACGGCCGTGGTGCTCCCGGTGTTGCAGAAGCGCGCGGAAGCGGACTCGGTGCACGGGCGTTTCGCGCTGGGCGTGTTGCTGGTGCAGGACCTCGCGGTCGTGCCGATGGTGCTGATCGTCGGCGCGCTGGGCACGGCACCGGGCGCGGAGCCCGCGACGGGCCTGGACATCGTGACGGGCACGCTCAAGGGCTTCGGGGTCGTCGCGCTGTTTGTGCTCGGGTTTTATCTGTTCAGCATGTTCGCGCTGCCTTGGCTCGTTCGGATCGCCGTGCCCTCGCGCAACCGTGACGTGCTGACGCTCTTCGCGTTTCTGATGGCGATGGGCTCGGCCTGGCTCGCTCAGCGTGTGGGCATCTCGCCGGCGCTCGGCGCACTGCTCGCCGCGATCTTCCTCGGCGAGTCGATCATCGCGCCGCAGCTGCGCAGCGACGTCAACCCGCTCAAGACTGTCTTTGTCACGTTGTTCTTCTCGGCGATCGGGATGTACCTCGACGTCGTAGCGTTTATCTCGGATTTCTTCTGGGCGTACGTGCTGCTGCTGACCGCGCTGATCGTGGTGATTAAGCCGAGCGTCGTCGCGATCGTCGGACTCATCATGAAGCTCACGCCCCGGAGCGCCGTCGCCGCGGGCTGCTCGATGGCGCAGGTCGGGCTGTTCTCCTTCGTCCTCGCGCAGATGGCGCTTCAGGGTCAGATCATCGAGCAGATGCACTTCGATATGGTCGTCGCGGCGACGATCCTGACGCTGTTCTTAACCCCCTACACTGTCCAGCTCGGCCGACCACTAGGCAACGTCGCGGACACCTTCATGCGCAAGCGCGGCTGGTCGCGTGCGCGCATCGGCCAGGAACCGGTCGCCGAGAAACTCGCTAAAGGCCACATCGTCGTCGTCGGCTACGGCCCGGCCGGGCGCGAAGTCGTCGAAGAGGCCCGTGAACAATCCCTGCCCGTCGTCGTCCTCGACCTCAACCCCGCCTCCGTTATCGAGGCCCGCAAACTCGGCGTCGAGGCCTACGTCGGCGACGCGTCCCACCCGGCGATCCTCAAACTCGCCCGGCTGAACGACTCGAGCGCGATCGTCATCACCCTCCCCGACCACCGCCTCACCACCGCCATCATCGTCGAGGCCCGCGACCAGTGCCACGACGCCAAGATCATCGCCCGGTCCCGCTACCACCGCTACTTCAACCTGCTCGAAGGCGCGGGCGCGAACATCGTCGTCGACGAAGAGCGACACGTCGGCCGACGCCTGAGCGAATACATTCAGGCCACCAGCGGCACGAGCGAATCGGAGATGGTCGAAGACGAAAAAGACAGACGCGAAGAAACACCTGCGTCGTGACTTGTGATGGCAGCGTCGCCTCGCATTTCGGCTTCGGCGAGCGCATCATGCCGACAGCTGTTCGCGGCATTTCTCCAACAGCTTCATGCCCTTGCGCACGCCCTCGGCCTTGTCGCCGCCGCCTTCGTACTCGACGCCGACGTACCCGCGGTAGCCGTGGCTCAGCACGATCCGCATCATGCGCATGTAGTCGACGCCGACGTGGTCGCCGTTGTCATCGAAGGTCTTGCACTTCGCGCTGACCGCCTTGGCATAAGGCATCATCTCGTGGATGCCGAGGTAGTTGTCGTACTTGCCGAAGTTGCCGAAGTCAGGGAGCGTGCCGCACTCGGGCATGTTGACGGTGTCCATGACCTGCGCGAGCCACTTACCGTTACTCGATAGCCCGCCGTGGTTCTCGACGATGATGTCGATACCGAAGCCGCGTGCGAACTCGGTGAGCTGCGCGAGCCCGTCGGCCGCGAGCTTGACCTGCTCGTCCCACGTGCCCTTGCTGCCGGCATTGACGCGGATGCACGTGCCGCCGAGCAGCTTGCTGGCAACGACCCACTTCATGTGGTTTTCCACGGTCTTTTTGCGCTCGACCGCGTCGGGGTGGCCGATCTGTCCCTCGCCGTCGACCATGACGAGCAGGGTCTTGACGCCGTGGTCGTCGCAGCGCGCTTTCATCTCGCGGAGGTAGGCGTAGTCGGTCGCCTTGCCCTTGAAGAACTGGTTGACCCATTCGACCGCGTCGAGGTCGTACTGCTCGCGGACGAACTTGCCGAAGTCGCGGTTGTCGAGCTTTTTATCCCAGAACAGCTTGTTGATAGACCACTGCGCGACGCTGATTTTGAATAGCGGCTGGCCGTAGGGCGCGTTGAACTTGGCGACTTCTGCGGGCTCGGGGAAGGCGGCAGCGGCTTGCGAATCCTCGGCCTCGGCTCGCGTCGGCGCGAGCGCGGCGGCGGACGCCGCGGTAACGGCAGAGGCGGCAAGAAACTGTCGGCGAGTCGTGGGCTGCATGGCATACTCCGTGAGTTTGAGTTAGATAGAAGCGTGTTGATTGACTTCTGAATCATACGCTACCGGTTATGATCGGATGGCGTTCGTGCCATTGCATTGGCTCAGGTAATTCGCAATTGGCGAACTCGATGTGGATGACACGGCGGTGATGTGGTGACTTCGCCGGGCTCGAAGCATGCAGGCAAAGCGGTCGCATGAGCAGCAGGCCGCCTTTCGCGACGGTGCAAGTCGTTTCGCCGAGGCGTTGTTTGTGTTCAAGGGTTTGCCTAGGGTCGAGGCGGCCGAGCCTGTGGCTGCCGGGTACGCAGCGCAGCGGTCCGTTATCAGGGCCGCAGTGATCGAGGTGGATGCGGACGGCCAGCATCTGCTCAAGGACTTGCCTGCTCGCTCGGGCGTGTGGCACACCATGCTTGATGGAGGTCGGGCCAAAACCCGGCGCATCGATGCGCTGGCGGATCGCGATCGCCTGGTCCTGATGCCAACCGACGTGCCAGTTGCTGCCCATGATCTTGTCAAAGAGGATCGCACGCACGGCGAAAGCATCTTGCCCCAAAACGCGGCTGACCAATGACGATACGGCATCATTCGATACAAGCCCGAGCACATCGGGCACATGCTCAAAGAGATTGCGCATCCCATGCGTTGCGGGCGAAATGGTTTCGATCGCGGTGATGAGTGACGCGACAATGGGCAGTTCGATCGCATGTTGGACCGATACAAAACCATCGCACTCAACAGCGCTCGCGATGTCGTCGGATGACAAGATCACTTCTGTTTCCGGTAGATCGACAGCAGCATGAACAGGCCGAAGCCTGCGCAGCCGACCATCGCGACGAGGCCGATGATCGAGAGGTAGCCGAAGCGCGAGGCCTCGTTATCGGCGGCAAACAGGATCGCACTGGTTAAGAGCAGCGACGCGAAGATCAGCGCGAGAGAGAGGTTTCGGCTGGCGTGTTCGATCGTGCTGGTGAGTCGGTCCAGGCCCTTGTGCTCGAGCGAGACGGTGAAGTCTTTGCGCTTGAGGTGGGCGAACATGATGCGGACTTCGCTAGGGATGTCTTCGATGAGTTCGACGTAGGACCCGGCCGATCGCAGCAGCCGGCGCTTGGCGGCGCGGAGCGAGTACTGCTGCTTGACGAGCCGCTCGACGTAGGGGCGGACCTGCGCGATGAGGTCGAAGTCGGGATCGACGCGGACGCCAACGCCCTGGATCGTCGTGATCGCTTTAATCAGGAAGACCAGGTCGGCCGGGCACTGGATGGTCCATCGGCGGAGCAGTTCGAAGAAGTCGCCGAGCATGTGCCCGAGGTCGAGCTCGGCGAGGTCGTCGACCTGGAAGCGGGAGATGAACTCCCACGCGTCGAGCCGAAAGGCGCGGTCGGTTTCGAGCACGGGGTCGGCCCCGGCGAGGGAGAGCGTTGCGCGGATGGCGCGGTCGAGGTTGCCGTCGATGACAGATTTGATGAGATCGGCCAGGTGTTCGCTGGTACGTGCCTCAACGTGGCCGGTCATGCCGCAGTCGATGAAGCAGATCGCGCCGCCTTCGAGGATGAAGAGGTTGCCGGGGTGCGGGTCGGCGTGGAAGAAGCCGTGCTTGAGGCACATGCGAAAGACCGCCTCGCTGCCGTTGGCGACGATGTTGCGGCGGGTCTGCGCGTCGAGGGTCGTTACGTCGGTTCGGCTGAGCAGCCGGCCCTCGATGCGCTCGATGCACAGGACCTTGTGCGTGCTGTAATCGAGAAACACCTTGGGGAAGTGGATGTTGTCGTCGTCCTTGAAGAGCCGATACAGCCGACGCGTCGACTTGGCTTCGTGAAGGAGGTCGGTCTCTTTCGCGAGTTCGTTCTTGAACTCGCGGACGACAGCGGTCGGGCTGTAGCCCTGCTCGGCGAAGTGTGTCTCGGCGAACTCGGCGAGCGCGTTCATCACCTCCATGTCCGCGTCCATCGTGTCCTTGATCCCCGGCCGAAGCACCTTGAGCACGACCGCCGTGCCATCTACGAGTTTCGCGCCGTGGACCTGCGCCATCGACGCGGCGGCGAGGGGGGTCTCGTCGATGTCCGCGAAGCGCTCGGCCAGCAGCTCCGGGCCGCCGAACTCTTCTTCGAGCCTGGCCTTGATCTGCGCGTAGGGGACGCGTGGGCTGTCGCTCTGCAGCTTGGCAAACTCGTCGGCGAGGTCCTGGCCAACGAGGTCCGGGCGGGTCGAGAGGATCTGGCCGAGCTTAATGAACGTCGGGCCGAGTTCCTCGAGCACGTGTCGCATGCGCTCTTCGACGGGCAGCGGCTGGTGGGGGTGATCCGCCGGCTTGCCGATGAGTTCGAGCCCCTTGTCGATGATCGCGAGCACGCCGATGCGCTCGACGACATCCGCAAAACCATGCCGCGCAAGCACGGTGATGACCTGCGCCAGTCGCTTGGTGTTGCGGATGCGCGAGGTGATGGGATTGTGGATCGGCATGTGGAGATTGTAAAGCACGATAAGCCATCGACGCGCAAACGATGAGATAGCCGCGAGGCTACGCCTCGCAGGAAGAGCGTGACGCTGGTCTCACGAAGCGCCGGCGTTGCGTAGCGACGCGGCTGTTTTTAGCAGACCAACCAATTAGAAATTCAGCGTCCGGCCCTCGGTAGCGAGGGTTGCCTCGTGGACGGCTTCGCTGAGGGTGGGGTGGGCGTGGACGGTATTGATGATTTCTTCGGCGGTGGCTTCGAGTCGTCGGGCGAGGCCCATCTCGGCGATGAGTTCGGTGACGTTTTCGCCGACCATGTGGCAGCCGAGGATCTCGCCGTGCTCTTTGCCGGTGATCATCTTGACGAAGCCGTCGGTCTCGCCGAGTGCCTGCGCCTTGCCGGAGGCCTGGAAGGGGAAGGTACCGACGTTGTAATCGAGGCCCTGGTCTTTGCAGGCCTGTTCGGTGAGGCCGATGGACGCGACTTGCGGGTGGCAGTACGTGCAGCCGGGGATGGATTCGTAGTCGATGTCGGGTGCGTCGTGCCCGGCCATGCGTTCGACACAGACGACGGCTTCTTCGGACGCGACGTGCGCGAGCCAAGGCGGGCCGATGACGTCGCCGACGGCGAAGATGCCCTTGACGGATGTCTCGTAGGTCGCGCCGGGTTTCTTGTAATCGACCTTGATGTGGTCTTTGAACAGCTCGACGCCGAGCTTGTCGGCGAGCAGGCCGTCGTACCGTCCGCGGACGCCGATGGCGACGAGGACCTTCTCGGCCTCGATGGTTTCCGTGGCGTCGCTGTCGTCGCCGACTTTGGCGACGGTGGCTTTGACGCCGGTGTCGGTGACTTCGATGGCCTTGGTGATGTGGCCGGTCTTGATCTCGATGCCTTGCTTTTTGAAGGCTTTTTGCACGGCCTTGGAGGAGTCGGCGTCTTCGATGGGCATGACGCGGTCCTGCATTTCGATGACGGTGACCTGCGTGCCGAAGGCGTTGTAGAAGTAGGCGAACTCCATGCCGATCGCGCCCGAGCCGACGATGAGCAGCTTGTCGGGCTGTTCTTGGAGGGTCATCGCGTCTTTGGCGGCGATGACTTTGTCGCCGTCGAAGGGCGTGCCGGGGAGTGCTCGGGGGACGGCTCCGGTTGCGATCAGGATGTTCTTGGCTTTGAGGGTGGCCTTGACTTCGCCGGCGTGGTCGGTGTCGTCTTTGTCGAAGACCTGGACCTTGCCGGGCGCGGGGATGTAGGCGTGGCCGTCGAAGTGGGTGATTTTGTTTTTCTTAAAGAGGAAACCGACGCCCTTGTTGAGCGTGCCGGCGACGCCGCGCGAGCGGTTGATGACTTTCTCCCAGTTGTGCCCGACGTTCTCGACGGAGATGCCCCATTCGTCGGCGTCGTGCTTGAGCTTGTGATAGAACTCGGCGCCCGCGAGAAGGGCCTTGGTCGGGATGCAGCCCCAGTTCAGGCAGACCCCGCCGAGTTTGTCGCGCTCGACGACGGCGACTTTCATGCCCAGTTGCGACGCTCGGATCGCCCCGACGTACCCCGCCGGGCCGCCGCCCACGACGACGAGATCAAAGGTTTGTTCGTTGCTGTCGGGCATGGCCGTCTCCTTGCGATTGATCTTGCGAAAGCGAGGCATTGTAGCGGTTTAGGCGTGGCGGAGCGGTCCGTGGGTTTGCTGCATGAGGCGGGGATACCTATAACCTCATGCTCGATTCAAGCCGGGCCAGAGCGCAGTGCCGGCCCGGGGACAAACCGTTTGTCGCACCGACCCGGGTCGACGCTGCGCCCTGGCCCGGCTTGTTTAGCCACGAAGAAAGATACGCCCGTGACCACTCCACTCAAACTCGCGGTCCTCCCCGGCGACGGCACCGGACAGGAAGTCACCGATCAGGCCCTGAGCGTTCTCGAGGCCGTCGCCACCGAGCACGATCTCGCCGTCGATTCGACGCACCTGCCCTACGGCGGGGAGCACTACCTCAAGACCGGCGAAGTCATCACCGACGAGCAGGTCGATGCGCTGCGGGACTACGACGCGATCATGCTCGGGGCCGTGGGTCACCCGGATGTCAAGCCCGGCGTCTTGGAGAAGGGGCTGCTGCTCAAGCTCCGCTTCCAACTGGACCAGTACATCAACCTTCGCCCGGTCAAGCTGTACCCCGGCGTGGATACACCGCTTGCCGGCAAGACCCCGGCCGACATCGACTTCGTCTGCGTGCGTGAGAACACCGAGGACCTTTACTGCGGCAACGGCGGGCGCGCTCGTGTGGGTACGCCGCAAGAGATCAGCACGCAGGAGATGATCGCGACGCGGTTTGGTGTGGAGCGATGCGTGCGCTACGCTTTTGAACTTGCCAAAACACGTAAGCGTAAGCACCTGACGCTCGTGCATAAGACCAATGTGCTGACCCACTGCGGCGGGACGTGGTTCGATACGTTCACCGAAGTGGCGAAAGAATATCCGGGGGTCGAGACCGGTTACCACCACGTCGATGCGTGCTGCATGTACATGGCGACCAAGCCGGAGGTGTACGACGTGATCGTCGTGCCCAACATGTTTGGCGACATCATCACGGACCTGGGCGCCGCGGTGGCGGGGGGCATGGGCATCGCCGCGTCGGGCAACCTGAACCCTGACAGTAAAGCCAACAGCGTCTCGATGTTCGAGCCGGTGCACGGCAGCAGCCCCGACATCGCCGGCCAGAACAAGGCCAACCCGCTGGCGGCGATCGACTCGCTGGCGATGCTGCTGCGCGAGACGGGGCGCGTGAAGAGCCGGGACGCGCTGATCGCCGCGGGTGATCGTGTTGCGGCGGCGGTCCAGGCCGTGACACCCAAGTTCAGCGGCAAGCGGCTGGACCGCTCGGGCTACGGCACGGACGAGATCGGCGCGATGGTGCTGGACGCGCTTTCTTAAGGCCTATACGAAACGCTAAGTGCGCCTAGGAAGGCAGCAAGGCAAGTGCCCCAAAGAAGTGCAAAAAGGACAAAGAAGAATCTTTTTTTGTCCTATTTGTGCCTTCTTGTGGCTAAACATTGCTTGCTTCGTGTTCCTCGTGCCTTCGTGGTTCAATCAGCGCGGCGAGGTCAATACCCGCACCCGGCAGGGCTGGTCGGTGAAGCCT
>JBMYUK010000013.1:11900-16221 GCA_049605275.1 Phycisphaeraceae bacterium | reverse complement strand
ATTCGACGATCTCGATCTGCCTGAGGGGTTTAACACGCCGCAGTTCGCGGATGGCCGTGGGGGAGGCCCTGCGATCTCTCAGCAAATCGACGGCCTCGGGGCAGATCCCCTTAAGCAGGTCACGCTTGCCCCGGATGGCCTTGACATCGACATCAAGCGTCTCGGCGATACGCTCTTCGGACACGCCGTTCTCAATAGCCTTCAGGATCATGAAATGCTCCTGGATCGGCGAAAGCTGATTGACCTTGTGGTTGTAGGTCACCGTCTCGTCTTCCGTCGCGACGAGGCAGAACGTCTCTCCCGCGCCTAACTCTTTGAGGATATTGAGGCGGAGGTGACCGTCCAGCAGGATGTAATTGCCAGATTTAGCGTCTTGCGGATACACCACCAAGGGTTCAATGATGCCGAGCACACGAACCGACGCAAAGATGCGTTTGTATTTCGGGGATGAGGCAGTCGATTTTTTGAGCCGCTTGGTCGGAAAGATTTTATCCAGCGGCAAGGTGAGGCCGCGGCGCTCGAAAGCCATTTCAGGGAGCGTACTCATGATTGCGGCTCCTTCCCGTGGATCCGTTCGCTGAGATACTGTGGCATCGTGTCGATCCCCTCCGCCCGTAGCAGGGTTACGAAGTGTTCATCCTTAAACATCACCTTGAGGGCAGACACAATGAACAGCAACCGCGTTTCCGCGAGCTTGGCTTTTTTGATGAAGGCACGCTGCTTCTTGGCCTCGTTGTTGTAAGCCCGCAGCAGACTTTTACTATCCTCGATGGATGGCTTCTTGTTGCGGACACCTGACCGAATGCGCTTCCCTTCGTTACGCCTTTTTTCAATCAGCTTTCGGGCAGATTGAAGTTGGCTGCCGCGTAGTGTTTTAGATTCGTAGGCCTCGGTCAGAACCTCTTGGATTTCCTTGTCCTCGGCGGTCGCGATGGTGATCGCAATGCTCATCGGAATCTTGCCACGCTCGACCGCCTGAACGAGACGTTCCTCGCCTTTCTTATAAAGTCGGATCATGCCTCGGACGTAGGCCGCATCCAGCCCGCTCTTCCTGGCGATCTGAGAGTAGTTGTAGCCCCGGTCTTTGAGGGCAGCGACTTCCTTCATCATCTCAACCGATGTGAACGTCCGCCGGGCGATGTTCTCTGCCAGGCTCATGAGCAGCAGTTCTTCTTTCGACGCATCGACGACTAGGGCGGGGATCTCCGTCTCGCCCAACGTCGTATATGCCTTCAGCCGCCCCTCGCCACAAATCAGGTTGTACTGCTGAGGGCCGTCACGATTCTCGCGTGGGGTGACGGTGATCGGACGCTTCAAGCCCAACTTCTGGATGTTATCCACGATCTGTTTGAACTTAGGCTTACCCCGATCGCGTGGGTTTATCACGTGCACGTATTCGATCGGGATCATGACGACGTCTTGCTGATGCAGCTGTTTCATGCGGCTACCTCCGCGCGGCTACGGCTGGCGAGTTCCCAGAAGTAGTCCAGTGTGTCGAAGCGATAGGTGTCAAGATACGCTCCGTTGTGCTCGGCCATGCGCACTCGGTCGGGCCCGACGTCCAGCCGGGGGATGAGGTAGTAGTCTGCGACCGCCTTATTCGTCGCGTCCATCCTCGCGACAACGGTGATGTCGGGTGCCAGACGTTGGTCGAGCCGTACCAGCCATTTAAGCGTACCTGCGGCCGACTGTTGGCATCGAGCCAGGACGATGGAGGTCGTGTATTCGTCATTGACCAGCAGCAGGTCGGTCTGGGGATCCCGCTCGACCGTTCCGCCCATCTCTTCGAGCTTCCGGATCGTCTCCTCGACGAACTCGGGGTGCATCCGCCTCAGCTGGCGGTTGATCTGCACGAACTCGTAATCGCGGTCGGGCGTGTACCCGATCAAGCGATAGGCCCGGATCAGGCTGCCAAACCGCGTGCGGTAGACGCTACTCGATGGCATCCCGTCGGTTTCGTCAATCAGGAAGCCGGAGATCCGCGAGTGCTTGGCGGAGAGAGATTTAAGCAAGGCAAGCATCTCCTCATCGCTGTAGCGACGGCAGCGCTCTTGGATAATCCCACGGACCATAAAGAAGGACTCGACGTCGATGATCGGGTCGAACGCGTCTTCTAGGCGGACCCACATGTCGGGCGGGTTCTTTACACGCTTCTTCTTCAGTTTGAATGACCGGCGGTTGAACACGTTATTGCCGATGTATTTCTCATTGGTGAGGATCTGATGGACCATCGACCTGGTCCAGGGTCGGGGCCATTCGCTGGCGATCCCTTCACGATTAAGCATTTCTGCGATCTCACGCTCGCTCTTGCCTTCCTGGATGAAGACCCGGTAGATTCTTCGGACGGTGTTGGTCTCCGCCTCAGGGCCGGGAACGAGGATGACCCGGTCAGTCTGAATGCTCTTGTGTTCGCCTTGCTTCAGGATGCTCTTGGGCTGACCGCTCATATCGACGAGCATTCGTCGTAGCCCGTAGCCGGCGGTGCCCCCTTGGCGGTAGCCTTTCTCGATCAGGGTGCATTGGCCCTGGAACACCTTGACCGAAAGCTCGCGGCTGTACTCTCCAGCCATCGCCCGCTTTACGGATTTGAAGATCGTTGCCTGGGTGCTCCCATCGTTGTCGAACTGCTCAGCACAATACTGAACGTCGATACCAGCCCGCCGGCAGATGAACTCGTAATAGGCGCTCTCGTCTGCGTCGATGAACCGGCCCCATCGGCTGATGTCGTATACGAGGATCGTCTTGAAGTGAGCATCCCCTTGCTGGACGTCCTGAATGAGCTGGCGAAGTGAGTCTCGGCCAGCGATCGTCAGACCGCTCTTGCCGCCATCTGCGTAGGTTTTGACGACGTCATAGCCCCGTTGCCTCGCGTACTCGGTGATTGCTTTGGCCTGGTTCTCGGTCGAGTATTGTTGGTGCTCGGTCGACATCCGGATGTACTGTGCGGCTGGAACCCGGTCCGGCTGCTTATCGCTATTGTTCTCGTCGTTTGCCATATTGATCACATTCGTAGACGTGGATGTTTATCGTTACGCGGATGAATAATGCGCGTCGCGAGAGAATTATGCGCGATGCCTGTGCGCTTTTTGAGGGGATTTCTGTGCGCTTGCTGTGCGCTTCAATTTTTTGTTAGCTATACATCCTCGTTGCCGATGACGAGGCCATACGTTTTCATCTTCCCTTCGATCGCCTTCGCCAGGTCTGGCATGCCATTCGATTTGAGATGCTGCCGCAGATCCCGAGCAACGCCGCGGATGGTGCCGTCAGCAACGATCGCGCCATCCCATATCAAGTCGCTTAACTGCTCGTAGGTATAGAAGCGGTTCGGTCGTCTGCTGAGCGTTTCGAGAAATGAGAACGCAAGTGTCGGCCCAATCATGGTCGTCTTGCCCCGCCAGACCACCGAGTATGTGCTGTGATCAAGGGCAAGGCCTAGGGGCCTTTTGTTTATGTGGGTTTCAGAGAATGCGTGTTCACTATTCTTAGCCAGCATGTCTTTTAGCTCATCCACGAGGTCCTGGGCCTGCTCTATTCGGAGAAAAGCAAGATCTAGCTTTTTCGATGCTTGCTCGGCGAGTGAGATCAAATGGGTTGGGTTGCTCACGATACGTACGCTCCGTTGCACTTGGGTTTTCAAGCTTGGTACGTTATTGTGTGTAGTAGTGGTTAGTTTCACCCACTTCGTTCTTTGGCAATCCGGTGACGAACTCCTTCGCGGGCTGAGTTTTGGGCATCCTTGAAACTATGGAGCCCCTTCATGACTGTATCTACCCCGACTGATTGCGAACCACAGGTTGTCTATCAAGACGATACCTGCGTAGTAACCCGATACGCATCTGAAGACATCGCGGCTATTGCCAATGCCCCGGTATCTATCAGTACAAACGCGGTGATCAAGCGGATCAACCGTAGGCTGAATCGCAACTTGCATCAGCTTTGTGTGTGTCGAGAAAACGCCGAGTGCTACCTGCGAATCGGGAGGTATTACCTCTTGGATTGCCGGACGAATGTTCTCGTCGAGACACACGTTGACCTCGAATCGCTTGCGATTGAGCTTGGCGTGTTGAAACAGAACGAGCAGATTGATTGATGGTTGATTGAAAACCATCAGGCGTGCGTGAAGTAATCCATGGCGAAGCATAGGCCTAGTTCGTAGCAATACCCGCTAGGCACCTGACGTACTAGTACTTCGAAAATAGACCCTGCCCAGCCAGTCCCGCGAAGGTGTTCCTCATCGGCCAATCTGCCCCCGGAAGCTGCCCCGTTGAGCCACACCGCTCGCGGGGCGGTTGTTTCGCGGGGCTGTTGCGGTCTTTGTTTC
>JBMYUK010000013.1:0-11890 GCA_049605275.1 Phycisphaeraceae bacterium | reverse complement strand
CGCGGGGCAGTTTTTCATGGCTTGGCGGTCTAGGTCCTGGGGTGGTTTAATCCGAGTTGTGCCCTACGGGTCGCCCGACAGCCATGGGCGGTCTTATGACTTTGGTTTTGATACAACTTACGGTTATCCATGCCAAATCTCTTCTGGAATCGTGGTGAGCAGTCGGTTATCAAAGGCATCGATATTTTGGGGTTCAGGGGGTTCGACCAGGGTGTCGAGAAGGCGTGGGTCAGCGGCATTACAACCATCTCACAGCGCGCGCGTTATCTCTCCCTCTTGCCCTGGTTGATGATGGAATACTATCGACGGTGTGGGCTAGGGAAAGCGCGAGCAAAAGCGCCCAACCTTGAAGAGTTCAAGCAGATTGAGCGGAATCTAGAGTTTGTGGTGGTGGCGGCAACTCGGGTTACCGATGACCAGTTGGGTCGTCGCACCCCTGGCCTGGAAGGCGCGAACATTTTCAGCAGTACGCAGGAGCAACTCCAGGCTGGGGAAGAAGTCGTCCTCGGATTCAAACGCGGGGGCTCTATCTTGGCCACTTACGCAGCGCCGTGTCGTACCTTTGGTCTCTTGTCGAATGAGTCTCTCGACGTCAATTGGCCGGCACCCAAGATCAGCCCACGGGGAGAGGCGATGGATGCGGTGCGGCAACAGGCTGTGGCCGGCAGCGTGTTGGTTGAGCGTATCTTAAACGGGGGCTCCGTTTCGTTAGACCTAATCAAGTCTGAGGCGGTGCTATTTTCTGCGGGATGCCTCGACCAGGCCGAAATATCCAGCGAACGTGTCGCACTTGAAGAAGCCTTGCTGCAACCGGTTGGCGATCATGATCAGGATGTCTACAGTCGGTTTGTTAGTACGCTGCGGCGCGTACTCCAATCAGTTGACCTAGGAATCGCGACCTCACCAAAGATTATTGCTGATCGTTACGCCTCAGTCGTGCAAGATTCCAATGCTGCAGACAGTAGTTCGTTGCATTGGGCGGCTTACGAGATGCACCGCCGGGTTCACTATTCCCTTGAGCTGTTCTTGCAAGCATTGACTCGGTGTTTGGTCGACGCCGATGGTGCGTCTGTAGAGCTAGTCGTGCGAGAGTGGACAGAGGAATCGGATTTACCCCCGCGTCTTGCGGAGGTATTTCAAAAGGGTTTCATCATCGACTGGGACCAGCCCTTTGAAGCTCTGCTGCAGGGGCTGCACCCAAGGGCGTACTTAGAAGACCCACCACCGAGACGTGCCAGCAAGAGTTATCCGCCCGGGGTTGTTGCCCTCTTCGCCGCGTCCGTTCTCTCTGCCACGTGGCAACAGGCCTCTCCGCTACTGGCCCTTGACGATTTTCCAAAACAGGGAAGCGGTGCCGAGCTGATCTTCCCGGTGCTCTCGGAAGTGCGAGGCTTGCCGCTGCGGGAAGCCTTGGCGCGGATCGTTCGTCGGGGCGTGGTTGAAACCCACCTCAACACGACGCTACGCAAAATGGGCAAAGGTTTGAAGTGTTCCCTCCGTTTCTTCCCCGACGGGGACGTACTTCGCCCCACGGGAATCGGGGTCCTCGCAGGGTTCAGCAATGATCGTTTGGACAATGTCCTGGGAATACTGTCCGACCTGGGATACCTTCACCCCGGGAGCGATGGTCTTGTGCTCACTGACCGAGGGGTAGTCTTGCTGCAAGAGCTTGGAGGTGACGATGCGTGAAGACATCGTGAGCATGATCGGGTCTAAAAGCAAGCTCACGCACATCCTGATCACGACCTTTAATATTGATTTTGTTTTCATCGAGACGGTCTTGCTACGCCAACTCCGGCGGTGTGGCCACCCGAGTCTGACGATCTTGGCCGATGCGGACGAGGTTGAAGCAACTTTTGTATTGCAGGGACCGTGGGTGGGTCGGGTCGGGCGACGCTACCGCGTGGTCCCCATCCGTATGGAGCCGGGTTTTCGATTCCATCCGAAAGGTGTCCTGCTTTCGGGGCCGGATGATGCAGAGCTTTTGATTGGTAGCGGCAACCTCACATTTGGTGGTATGCGTCAAAACGAGGAGATATGGGCACGCTTCAACGCAAAAGAAGATGGCGAGATGATTGCCGCGTTTCGTGAGATGGTTGAGGTGAGTCTAGATCGATCTCCCCACCCGGCCCCAGCTAAGCAGGAAGTAGCGGAGGCGTACGCCGTTAGAGACCATGCCTGGGCTCAACAACTACCCGATGCGGGAGGACTTCTGGCTCGGCCATTGGTCCGACAGAACCTGTTGGAGCAGATGACTCAGGCCGTGGGTGAAATGGCCGTGCGTCGTATGATTGTTGTATCTCCCTATTTTGATGACAACGGGGTTGCCCTTGAGCAGTTGGCCGCCAAGTGGCCTGACGCGAACTTAGAAGTCTTCGTTCAAGAGGGGAAGTCCCAACTCACCGATACTGTTTGGCAGCGGATACGAGAGCCCAAGTATCTGCATCATGCCCACTCGTCCAGAGATGGCGAGGGGGCTCCTTTCATCCATGCGAAGGCTTATGGATTTGCGGACAGTGAACAGGCGGTTGTTTTTGTGGGTAGCGCGAATTGCTCTCAAGCAGCGCTAACTCTTGGTGGCTCGCTGGGAAACGCAGAGCTTCTGGTCCCACTCCGGCTACCCGCGTCAGAAGTCGATTCGCAGCTGTTGGATGGCATCTCCACTCTCGATACGCCCCCAAAACTTCGGGCGGAACCCGAGCCCAAGTCAGATGCTGTGACAGCTAAGTCCGCCAAGATCCATTCTGCCCAGCTCGATCAGGGGCGGCTTGCTATTCGATTTTCACTCAATCCAGACGCGACTTTCCAAGCCCTTCGTGTGGACCGTGTCGAGATTGAGCCTGATCGTGTCTCGGTCGATGAATCGAGTGTCAGGTTGCGATGGCAAGGTCAGGCGTCGCGTGTACAAATCGTCTACTTGCAGGCAGGCGAAGTTTGCTTGACCGCCGAACACTGGGTCGACCAAGAGTTCCTGCTCACGGCTTCTAACAAGCAGCGACAGTTGGTCCAGCACCTAGGGGAAACGGTTACACCTGGTCAATGGACCTTCCAAGGCTGGACGGAGGTGATGCGTTTATTGGGAGACCACCTGAAGCATGCGCCAGAGGTTGAGGCACGTTCTCCAGGGCAGCAAGAAAAGCCCGATCACCCCACCGAGATCGACTCTGAATCGTTTTTGAGCGGCAGTTATCACCTGCAATCTCACCGTGCACCCCAAGCCTCCCGCGGTGAAGCGGCACGACTTGCCGCATTAAGGGGTCTGTTGCTTTCGCACATAGGTATTGATTACGAGGAGGCTGATACCGAGGACGCCAACCCCGACTCGGATAACGAAGAAGAAGTTGATCGTCCTACCCAGATTACTAAGAAGAGATCGGGGCACAAGAAGAAGCGGTCACGTCGAGACTCCCCCGGCCTAGCAGAACGCAAGCGTGGGAAGAAAATCGCCACAGAGGTGATGAACCGATATACGGCTGCGGACTATGTTCAGCTACGCCCGGCACCGCTCCTTTCAGTTGACCTGTCAATCGCGGCGGTGATGCTCATTTCTGGACACGCCGAATCCTGGCTTCCCGGCGACCTATTCTTGGACTTCACCTATCGCCTCTGGACACACATGTTTTTTGACGATGGTGCGAGCGACGACAAGAAAGACCCTCCGATCGGTGCGTTGTCGCGGCGGGTTGAAGCTTCAGCAAACCCGGATTGGTTGATTTCCGAGCTTGTGTCACCCAGGCTGACCGCGTCACTAGCGCTATGGTGCTTCAGCTACCCGGGAGATGTGTCTGGAACCGAAGCAGCACGCTTCAGCCTTGCGACGCGTTTAAGCGTCGCCCGTACCCCCTGGCTCTGGTCACTTAATGATCTCGATGCGGTTGAAGAGGAGCTTTATGCCATCGCTGATCGAACGGGCTGGCTAGGGGAGGAGGCTACTGATCGCTGGGATGGAGTCTTGGCCGCATGGAGTCAGCTGTTCGAGGAAGGCCTCGCCTTGCGAGATTTCGAGAATGCGTTGCGCGGTCAGTCACTCGAAGAACTGCGCGAAAAAGCCCCTACGGGTCTTGTCCCGGCTGGCACCCTTCTTTGGCAGGGGGGAAAAATTGGTTTTGGAGTACTTTCCGCGAACGCGAACCGCGTTAGGGGCAACCAGAGATCGGTCCCTGTCCTATCTCTTAGGCATTCAGATCGTGACTTGATGCTACAACCGTTTTACCTTCTGCCATTCGAAGTATTGCTTGATGCGGCCAGTGAGGCAAATTGGATGAAACAGCATAGAGTTCAAGCACTAAGAATATTTGGAAGACGTCTACTATCTGCAAAGACCGGTGGGGCTGAAGGTGTTTAAGCGCGATTGAAAATGTCAGCACAGCACATCTGGGTTGTCCTATTTTTTTATTCGGCGAGGCTTCTTCGGGATCAGGTCGAGCACCTGATCGGTGACCTTGGCCAGCTCCACCTTCCCATCGAACCCGCAGCAGCGGGCGATCCAGATAAACTCCACGAGGTCCACGCGGCGTTGGCGAGTCTCGATCCGCCCGATAAAGCTCTGCTCGCGGCCAATCCGCTCTGCCAGTTCACGCTGCGTCAGCCCTGCCTCTTCGCGCATGGCAACCACGGCTTCAATCACCGCGTCGTAACCCTTTGACCAGACTGACTCGACCATGGGTGAGCATGATCGGGGCAGACCCTGTATGATCGCGAAATGCGATCAAGCATGTATCGATTTGAATCATCTCAGAATGTGGGGCATCAGATGAGTACCGAGATATTGAGCCGAGTGAAGCAAGCTGGAAGCGTGATTGGTGTTGGCTTTATCGTTGTCGTAATTGCTTTAGTACTCTACGGATATTACGGCATCGATCATCAAAAAAATGGAAGCCAAGAGCTTTGGGACGATTTTTATGATGTGCATGGTGAGTTTGTCATTCATTACAACAATGCCGTTGGAACTCGGAATAAAACTGAAGCAAAGAAGCACTACCAAAGTGCTCAGCGAGTTATCACGATGTGGCACCCCTCGGGGAATGTGCATCCTGAATTTTTAGCAGCAGTTCAAGATTGGAAGACACACGCGAGAGATCTAATCGATTACCGGCTTCAAAAACTCGATAACTGGATTGGCGGCAATGCTGGCGATGACGAAACAGATCGCCTTCTGGAGGCACAAGAAAAAGCTGCGAGAGCCGTGAGTAGTAAGTTCTTAGAGCTTTACCTGGACTGAGATCTAAAAAGAAGCGGCCGCCCGGGCGGGGCCGAAGCCCCGCCCAGACACCGCGGTATTGGTCAGTTGTCCCACCGCACTTCCAGCGTCCAGCCCATTTCCGACACGAACCGAGCCAGCACCGCTTCGGCATGATGCCTCGCACGCTCAGTTAAGCCATTGTCTGACGCGGCTTGCAGCATCCGCTCCCGTGCGATGGTCATCGCGTCAGTGATAAGCGTGTGCTCGTGTGCAGCCCCCATCGCCAGATGCCATAAGCCCGAGCGATCACAGCTCAGCACTCGACTCGTTTCTGGATCGATGGCGACCCGGTGTATCTTGGGTTGAGGAAGTCCAAGCACAAGCCGCCGTCGCTCTTCATCAACCTCCAGGTAGCGGGCCTGGTTGAGATCGACGGCGAGCGTCACGCTGCCGTGGACCAGGACGATCGCGGATGTCCCGCCGGTGTAGCCGGTGACCTCGCTGGTGATGACCTCGCTGGCCCGGACTTCGAGCAGCGTCAGCTCGGCCAACTCCTGGATGCTTTGAATGTCGGGTGGTGGGTTCGGGCGGTCGGGCTCGTCCGCGGGCGCGGGTGAGGCCGTGTTAATGAGTAGCAGGCCGAGCAGGATTGTTGCCGCACCGGCAACGATTCGTCTCCAGTCCATGGTGTTGCTCCTGGTGGGGCGTGAGTCCGCCGGCCTGGGCTTCGACATCACAGCGGGCCAGCACGCTCAGCGCGACGAGGACGAGGACAGCCAGCATTAGGATGTGGGCAACGCCACGTTGGTGGTGAGTGTTCATGGTGTTCCTTGGTTGGTGGTTCAGTTAAGGTGACAGGCGCGATCGAGCAGGCCGTGCATCGCCTGGGTACGCCGGGGTAGCGCATCGAGGTTGCGACCCTTCAATGCTTCGGTCGTCGCATTCATCAAAGTCCACGCGGTCCGCCTACCGTCGCTCAGGAACTGCTCGTGAGACGGTTCACGGAACTCACGTAGCGCGACGGGCAGGCGTGTGACTGGCAGTGTGCCCGTGTCGACCATGCGGACCATCAAGTGGTGAGCGTCACGGTCGGCGAGTCGCTTGGACTTGTAGGCTTCGATCCGCTCGTCCTGTTTGTGCCGCATCTCACCAAGACGACCGACGGCCGCTTGGACGAGTTGGGGTAAGTCCCGGTCGATGAAGCGGGTGTGCTTGCGGGCGAACTTGATCTCGCCGCTAAAGGCGAGGTTGTCACAAACGAATACGCCCGAGCCGATGACAAGACCCGCAGGATAGCTCTGATCGTGGCTGTTTCGCAGCCCGACGACCAAGGCGTAGTCCTCCTGGACTCGACCGTTGCGTACTTCCAGCATCCCGAAGTATCGGTCGCCGTCGCGTCCCAGCGCGTGGGCCTCGCTCACGACGTTGAGCCCGGCGTCACCGAGCGTGTGCTCGACCTGATCGAGCAGACGAGCGTGTGGGATGGGTTGCCAGGTTTCGGTGGGCTCGGGCGTGACGGCAGCCCTGATCTGATTACGATCGGCTTCGTGTGCCCCGCAGTGAAGGCATAGGTTCAGTGGCATGGTGTTTCCTATGGGGTTGATGGGGATAAGACAACGCCGGCCCCGAGTGGATCGGTTGCCGGTGTCACGTTGGTCCTGTTGTGTCGAAGCGTCAGCGATACGCCGGGTGCATCTCGTTTTCCCACGCATCTTCGTACTCGTCACGAGACGGGCGGTGGTGTGGTCGGTGACCGTAAGCTCGGTTGATCTCGCGTGCTCGACGCCGCACGCCCTTGACCCCGCTGATCAGCAGAACGATCCCGACGACGACCGCCGCGATGCCGAAGGCGAACACGATCACAGCGATCGCGTCGGGCATGGCCTGTGCCGCAACCTGAAAACTCGACGCCGATGGCTGGTGCAGCAGGGCTTGTACCGACCCGTAGATGAACATGGCCAGCCCGATGAAGACGGTGCCGGCGGGTTGGAGGAACTGAAACATGGCTTGCTCCTTTTGGGTGAAAGTGTGTGGATTGGGAACAGTTCTGTGCAGACGAACCGCGGTCTATTTCGCGGCTTCGTCGATTTGAAGATGAGCCCGAAGCGTCTCTTGGATCGCGCGGGCCTGGTAGCCCCGGCCCATGAAACTGGGGTACGTGACATCGAGTGCGCTGGCGATCGCTTCGAGCAGCCGCAGGCCGTACACCCCTTCGAGTGAATCAACCGGTTGACCGTCAACGAAGATCGTGCCCTTGGGCGTGCCGTCGGACTTCAAGGTTTCGGTGAAGTAACTGACGGCCTGCTCATCCAGCCCTGTCTCGATCAACTTCCGGGGGTCGATGATGCCGTGGCCGTCGCACATCTGCGCGATACGCCAGAGCACATCGGGGTCGGTTTCGCGGATCAGGCGGTGTGCGGTTTCGAGTGTGGTGCGTGTCAGGCGGTGCTCCTTTTGGTGAAGGACGAGTGAAACCCGGCGGCCCGAAGACCGCCGGGATCGGGACACGGTGTCCGTCGAATGTGGATATGAGGACACGGGTGTCAGCTGGCGACTTCTTCACTGGCGATCGCCGCTTCGATCTCCGCATCCATCTCCTCGCCGAGCGTGGCGAGCGACCGATTCATCGCATCGATCTCGGCTGGGTCGCGACGGACGGTTGCGGCGAGGTTGGTGCCGAGCTGGTTCAGGTCATGGGGTGTGAGTTGGCTTGCGTGAATGATGGATGACATAGCGTGGTTCCTTGGGTTGGATCACATGAACACCACACAGCCCCGCCACACGGCGGGAGCAACCGCGTGGTGGGGTAAGGCTGGTTTGAGGCTTACTTGTTTTCGGGCTCGGGTTCTTCCTCGGGTCCGTGCAGGTCACGCCAGAGTTCGTGGTGGCCGTGACGCAGGGCGAGGATCGCGACGAGCATGAGACGTTGGATGCGGCGGTAGCAACGTTGTGATGCTTTGGGTGATCCACCGAGTGAAAGCAGTCGACGGTGGATGTCCGACAGTTCTTCCCACAGGTGGCCCGATAGATCGGGCTCGACCTGTTCGAGTTGGGTCATCGTCTGGCGGTGGCCGACGCGTCGCAGTTCGGACTCGGCGCGTAGGATCGCCCGGGCCGAGACCTGTTGGTCTGTGGCCATGGTGTTGGCTCCTTAGGTGTTGGTGTTGGGTATCAGCCGTGGTTGAACGCGGGGCAGCGGTGCTTGTAGCTGCAGCCCGAACACATCGGACTGGGGTTCGGATAGTCGATTCCCGACTTCATGCCCTGATAGATGGGAAGCAGTTGGCTGATCACAGCGCCGGCACGCTCCGACGACTCGGTTGGGACATCCAGTTTCTGGACCGCGGGCTTAGCGGCTTTACTCACGACACCGAATGACAACTGTACGGGGACATCGTGAGCGAGTTCACCGGCGAGTTGGCCATAAATCACGAGTTGGTCGGCGCTTTCCTGGACCTTGGTCGCCGGCCAGCGCGAGCGGGATGTTTTCCAGTCCAGCACGGTGAGGGCATCGTCGGTGAGGTAACACAGGTCGACCCGTGCGGTGAGTGTCGGCAGCTCGGGATGCAGCCTGCCTGAGAAGGTTTCCTCGACCGCGACGATGGTGCCGGGCGGCGACGCCAATTCGGATTCTTGGAACGCCTTGAGCATCCGCACGCCGGTCGCCTTGGATGACGCTTCGTCCTCGCCCTTGCTGTACCGGATTGGGATGTCATTGACCTGATCGTCCCACGCCTGGTGGAACACGTCGCACAAAGCGTCGTGGTTGGGAGCGTCACCGATCAGTCGCTGCTCGAAGTGGTACTGCACTGCGTCATGAAACGCGCTGCCGAGCAGCAGCGCACTGCTGACGTGCGAGGGCTCGACGCCTTCGACGTGCGAGAAGTGCCAACGCCGGGGACAGCCGCGGTAACCCGACAACTGCGACCAACTGATGTGGCGTCGACCAGTGATCGCCTCGATGGCGTCGTCTTCGTTTGGTTCGGTCGGTGTGGCAAGGCCATTGTTGTGTGCGATCATCGTCATGAGCGACTCCGGTTGGTGGTGGATCCCTGCAGCGACTTGAGGTGGTCGATGAACCGGCTGGCGTCGCTGACACTGGCTTGGTCCAGCTCAACGCCCAGTTCATGGCGGATCTCAGATGCGGCGTCGAGACCGAGTTGGCGAGCGATCGCGTTGATGGCCTTGCGCTGAGCCTGCGTCATCCCTCGACCGTTCTGGTTGCGAGCGTTTGAGCGTCCGTTGCTGCCAGACCCATTAGACCGGCCGTGGTCGGCGTCGTTGAAACGTGCGCGATCACTCGAAGGCGCTGTCGGCGATGGCCCGCCGTTCATCTTCCGGTCGATCGCGAGTTCGGCCTGCTCGTTGAGTTCAGCGATGGCTTGCTGTAGCTCATCCGGCCGCGTGAGCAAGACTTGGTCCAACTCCGCAGACAAGGACACCGAGCAGCCCTGGCTGTTGTAGTTCTCCGACGTTTTCTTCGAGAGCGAAACAGAAATCTGTAGAGGCATGTGGGTTGCTCCTGCCCGGATTGGGCGTGATGGGGATTGGGGTACACCGGCGACGATGTCGGCGCATGAAAAAGCCGCGGCTGATGGGTAAGCCGCGGCCTCTATGTATTATGCCGCGATTTCCCCGTTTTTTTAGCACTTACACTGCGGCAAGTGCTGCAAACATTGACACTTAGCGGCTCACCCGGTCAAATGCTTGCTCAGCGTGTCACGGGGCCGTGACCGGGCGGTCTTTCTTGCCCCATTTCGCCCGGCGGAATCAAACACATGACCACAACGCAGCATGGTTGCGGATTGCAAGAGAGGATTGTTTGACGATTTCGCCTCACCAGGCCTGCTACTACGCTCACGAGCTTACCCGGCTCGGCGCGGTTGGTGAGTTTGACCGCCTAAGCACAACGCTTTTTGATTCCAAGGTTGATCTGAACCCGCACCAGGTCGATGCTGCATTGTTCGCACTGTCGAACCCTCTCCAGAAGGGTGTGATCCTCGCCGACGAGGTCGGTCTGGGCAAGACGATCGAGGCTGGTCTTGTACTGTGTCAGCGATGGGCTGAACGTCGACGAAAACTGATTGTCGTCTGCCCCGCTCACATCCGTAAACAGTGGCAACTGGAGCTGGACGAGAAGTTCGCGTTGCCGTCCGTCGTGATCGACAGGCGTGTCTACCGCCAACTACAAGCCGAGGGTTATCCTAATCCGTTCGACTGCGGCAAGATCGTCGTCGTCTCCTACGGCTTCGCGTCACGGATGAAGGACGAACTACGGGCCACGCCTTGCGACCTGGTCGTGCTGGACGAGGCCCACAAACTCCGCAACGCCTACCAGCCCAGCCGTAAGGGTGGACAGGCGATCCGTTGGGCGTTTGAGCTTCGCCAGAAGGTTCTGCTCACCGCGACGCCGCTGCAGAACAGCCTGCTCGAACTATACGGCCTCGGCTGGATGATCGGCGACCACGTGTTCGGTGAGAAAAGTTCGTTCCATACACGCTACTGCAACGCCGGCGGCGACATTCGCGAGCTGCGAACCCGCCTCGCCGACTTCTGCAAGCGCACACTCCGCCGCGACTGCGCCTACATCAACTACACTAAGCGCCAAGCCTTCACGCACCCGTTCGAGCAGACCGGCGAAGAGAAGCAGCTGCACAAGGACGTCATGGAGTTCATGACGCGGGAGATCAGCTTTGCTTTTCCGCAGCGTCAACGCCAGCTCATCGAGATGATCCTCTTCAAGACGCTGGCCTCGTCGCCCCAGGCCCTTGCCAGCACGCTGGGCACGATGCGGAAACGCCTGATCGCGATCCGCGACGGGCTCGAAGAGAACAACGAAGATACCTTCATCGACGACTTCGCCGCGGACGATGACATCGACATCGAGAGCATGCTCGACCAGGTTGCCGACGACGACATCGACGCCCTCACGCGACCCGCAGTCCAGGGCCGCCTGCTCGCCGAAGAGCTGGCGGTGCTCGATGCCCTGATCGACCGTGCTCAGCGGATCAAGAATGACAGCAAGTCCAAGGCATTGCTCGCCGGCCTCGACGCGGCGTTTGCGCGTCTCGCCGATCTCGGTGCGAAACGTAAGGCCCTAATCTTCACCGAAAGCAGAAAGACACAAGCCTTCCTCGCAGAGTATCTAGAAGCCAACGGCTACGCCGGTAAGGTCGTGATCTTCAACGGGTCCAACACCCACCCGACCGCCAAAAAGGCTTACGAACGCTACACCAGTAAGCACGCCGGCACCGACAAGCTCACCGGGTCCAAGGCCGTCGACATCCGTTCGGCCCTGATCGAGGAGTTCCGCGATCATGGCGAGATCCTCCTCGCCACGGAAGCCGCAGCCGAAGGTGTCAACCTCCAGTTCTGCTCGCTCGTCGTCAACTATGACCTGCCCTGGAACCCCCAGCGCGTCGAACAGCGTATCGGTCGCTGCCACCGCTACGGCCAGAAGCACGACGTGATCGTCGTCAACTTCCTGTCTCAGGACAACCTCGCCGACCGTCGTGTCCACGACCTGCTCCAGCAGAAGTTCAGCCTGTTCGATGGCCTGTTTGGTGCATCCGACGAGGTACTCGGCGCGATCGAGGACGGCGTCGACTTCGAAAAGCGTGTCTACGACATCCTCAAAACCTGCCGGACCGACGCCGAGATCGCCGCCGCGTTCGACGCTCTGCAGAGAGAACTCGAAGACACCATCTC
>JBMYUK010000012.1:0-16252 GCA_049605275.1 Phycisphaeraceae bacterium | reverse complement strand
TTCATCTCGGAACGCCTCCAATCGGTCAGCATACAGGCAGATAAGTTTATGGTCGGGCAGGCGGGCTTCGACGAACGGTCAGAGTTGTTCGAGGCGTTCGTGGAAGGCGGCGAGGCGGAGGTTGCCGAAGCGCAGGTGTACGACCCAAGGCGGAGAGGATTGGAGCATCATCCAGTCGGAGAAGTCGGCGTCTTTTGAGACGATTGCCAATTCATTTGATTTGGCGTGTACCCAGAGTTGTGTGTCGGTTGGGCTGTCGCCGAGATCGGTGGCGTGGGTGATGGGGTGCCCCGGGTCGAAGGTCAGGTGTTGGGGCAGGTTTTCGTCGAAGAGAAAACCTTTCACGCGACATCCTGTACCGAGTAGTGGGTTTTGAGCAGGTCGGCCGAGTAGGCTAAGCAGGCGAGGATGTCTTCGCGGGTGAGGGTGGGGTATTCGGCCAGGATATCTTCGAAGCTATCTCCGGCCGAGAGGAAACTCAGCACGGTGCTTGCGGCGATGCGGGTGCCCTTGATAGTGGGCTGGCCGCCGCAGATGTCGGGGTTGATGATGATGCGTTGCATGCATTTATTCTAATGCGTAGACGTAGTTTTAGCCCGACAATTATTTGAATGCTTGTTGTCGGGCTGAAGTCTCGCCTATTTACATCCCCAACAACCGCACCACTTCGTCCAGGTCCTTATCTCCGCGGCCGGAGACGTTGATGACGACGACTTGTTCTTGTTTCATGCTGGCGGCGGTGCACATGGCTTCTGCGATGGCGTGGCTGGTTTCGATGGCGGGGAGGATGCCTTCGGCTTTGGTGAAGGTTTGGAAGGCCTGTAGCGCGGCGGCGTCGCCGACTTGGGTGTACTTCACGCGGCCGGTGTCGTGCCAGTAGCTGTGTTCTGGGCCGACGCCGGGGTAGTCGAGGCCCGCGGAGACGGAGTGGACGTCGGCGGTTTGTCCGTCCTGGTTTTGGAGGACGTAGGAGAGCGAGCCGTGCAGGACGCCGGGGGAGCCGAAGGAGATGGGCGCGGCGTGGTCGCCGAGGGTGGTGGATCGTCCGCCGGCCTCGACGCCGACGAGTTTGACCGATAGGTCATCGATGAAGGGGTAGAAGATCCCTGCGGCGTTGGAGCCGCCGCCGACGCAGGCGACGATGGCGTCGGGGAGTTTGCCGAGGCGGTCGAGGCATTGTTGCTTTGTTTCGTTGCCGATGACGGACTGGAAGTCGCGGACGATCATGGGGAAGGGGTGCGGGCCGACGACGGATCCGATGATGTAGTGGGTGTCTTCGGAGGTTCCCATCCAGTCGCGCATGGCGGCGTTGGTGGCGTCTTTGAGGGTTTTGCTGCCGGATTCGACGCCGATGACTTCGGTGCCCATGAGTTTCATGCGTTGGACGTTTGGTTTTTGTCGTCGCATGTCTTCGACGCCCATGAAGACGTTGCATTCGAGGCCGAAGCGTGCGGCGGCGGTGGCGGTGGCGACGCCGTGCTGTCCGGCGCCGGTCTCGGCGATGATGCGTTTTTTGCCCATGCGCAGGGTGAGGAGCGCCTGGCCGAGGGAGTTGTTGATCTTGTGCGCGCCGGTGTGGGCGAGGTCTTCGCGTTTGAGCCAGATCTGCGCGCCGCCGTTGCCGTTGGTCTGTGAGCGCACGAGGCTGGTGAGGTTCTCGGCGAACATGAAGGGGGTGGCGCGTCCGACGTAGTCGCGGAGCAGGCCGTCGAGTTCGTCGCGGAAGGCGGGGTCGTCTTTCGCCTTGTGGTATTCATCGGCGAGTTGTTCGACGGCGGCGTGGAGTGTTTCGGGGATATAGGAGCCGCCGAAGGCCGTGGCGTCGGGGGTGTCAGCGGCGAAGCGGCCTTGGGTGTCGGGCTGATTGGAGTGGATCGCGGTCATGCCGTCATTGTAGACGGGGGACGGGTCGGTGGGTCAGTTGACCTTGTCGTGGGCGGCGTTTCGGAGGCGGAGGATGTGGTTGGCGAGTTTGTCGTCTGGGTCTTCGGAGCGGTAGAAGCGAAGGCGGAGGTCGTCGAGGATGGCGGTGGCTTGCTCGTAGTCGCCGCTGTGGTAGAGGCGATAGGCTCGGATGTATCGGCGGTAGATCATGTCGGCGAGGTCGTCGAGCACGCGGTTGTACCGGGTGACGTCACCGGGGTCTTGGAGGGGTTGGCTCTGGTTGTCGCTGTAGGTGCCGGCCTGTTGGAAGTGTCGGTAGGCGTCGTAGCGCATGTCGGTGCCCTGGTCGAAGGCGCGGTTGGCTTTCTGGATGTGGTCGCTGTATCGGGAGGCGTTGGGGTCGACAAAGGGCGGGGTGTCGGCGAGGAGCCGTCGGATGTCGAAGATGCCGGCCTCCTCGCCGGAGAGGTCTTCGATGTCCTGGCCGGGGTTGTAGAGGCCTGTGGTTTCGGGTGCGGGTCCGTCGTCGCCGCCGCCAAGGGTCGCGAGGAAAACGGAGAGCCCGATGAGGAAGACGACCCAGACGCCGATGCCGATCCAGAGCTTGGATCGGCCTTTGAGTCCGGTGCCGGGTGCGTTGTTGTCCGGGGCGTCGTCGTCGTTCGCGGCTTGTTGCGACGTGGCGGCGGCTGCGGCGTCGGCGCTGTCCTGGGTGAGGTGGACGCGGAAGACCTCGGTGTCGCCGATGGTGATCGAGGCGTTGTCGGTGAGGGGGACGGGTTTTTTGGTTGCTTTTTTTCGTCCGACGCGTGTGCCGTTGGGCGAGTGGTTGATGAGCAGCCAGTTGTCTTGTTCGTCGCGTTGGAGTTCGCCGTGGAGCCTTGAGACGACGGGGACGTCGAGGACGAGGGTGCAGTCGGCGGATCGGCCGAAGGTGGCGGGCGACTGGTTGAGCTTGAGCCGAGCTCCGGCTTGCGACCCGGCGGTGATGTGGATCTGGATCGTGCTCACCACAGACTCCCTTGAACGATGAATCGGATGATCATCGGCGCACCGATGATGAGGACGACCGCGAGCAGGATGAGCATCGACGGCACGAGGATTTTGAGGCTGGCCGAGGCGGAGAGCTTTTCCGCGCGGACCGATCGGTGCATGCGGAGCATCTCGGCCTGGACTTTGAGGATCGACGAGAGCGGGGTGCCGAGTTTCTCGGCCTGGTTTACTGCGCCGATGACGCTGCGTAGAGAGTCGAGGGGGATGCGTTCGGCGAGGTTTTTCAGCGAGGCGGCGCGGGTCGAGCCGTACTCCATCTCGGAGAGCGCGAAGGCGAGTTCCTGGTTGAGGTCGTCGTCGGGTTCGTCTCGGATGAGGGTTTGGATGGCTTCGGTGAACGACGAGCCGGAGGCCATGACGAGCGCGATGAGGTCGAGGGTGTAGGGCAGTTGTTTGCCGATGCGTCGGGTTCGGCTGGCGGCGGCGCTGCTGAGGGAAGTGAGGGGGATCATGAATCCGACGGCGGTCATGAAGGGGAAGAAGAAGAGGACGAAGCCGCCTTCGATGAGCAGGACGACGAGGCTGGAGCAGGTGCCGACGAGCGCGGCCGAGAGCAGGCAGAGCGCGACGTATTGGTCGATGGTGTAGCCGCTGGGGTTGCCGGAGGCCTGGAGGTGTTGTCGGATGCGCGTTCGCAGGCCGGGGAGGTTGACGCGTCTGGCGAGCTGCATGAACAGGCTGAGCACGGGGGCGAAGGCTTGGTTCTCGAAGATGGTTTCCTGGTCGACGCCGACGGCCTTGGCGATCTGCCGGTGGATCGGCGCTTCGTCGGGCACGGGATAGCGGAAGATCGCGAGGATCGGCAGGAACACCCCCGCGAAGACGAACGCGCTGGTGACGGCGGCCAGGATGATCATCGGGGTGGACATGGTGCGGGGCGGTTCGTTGATGCGGGTGGCGGTGTACGGTTTCGTTGCGGCGTGAGCGGCGGGGTTAAATATCGACCTGCATGATCTTTCGGATCCACAGGTAGCCGGCGACGATGAGCCCGGCGGAGAAGACGAGGAGGATGCGCCCGGCCGTTTCGGTAAACAGCATCATCGTGTCGTCGGGGAACATCATCATCATCATGACGATGATGACCACGGCCATGATCGCCATCATGTTCGCCTGGATGCGGCCCTGCGAGGTGATGGCGTCGAGCTTGCCTTCGAGGCGTTGGATCTCGCGGATCGATTCGGCGATGCGGTCCATGGATTCGCCCGAGTCGCCGCCGCGTAGCCGGTGCATCTCGATCGCGGTGAACGTCAGGCGGTACAGCGGGCTGCCGATGCGGTCGCTCGCCTGGCGCATGGCCTGGTTGAGGTCCATGCCCATCTCGTATTCGCGGAGGATCTGGCCGAACTCCTGCTCGATCGGGCCGTCCTGGTTCTGCACCAACAGCTCGATCGATTGCACGAGGTTGAGCCCGGCCCGCACGCCCGACGCCATCGACGCCAGCCCGTCCACCAACTGCACCTCCAGCCGGAGCCGACGCTTGGCCTCGAGATGCCGGATGACAAAGTAAGGCACGAACGCTGTCACCCCCGTCAGCACCAGGCCGATCAGCACGCCAGTCAGATATACCCCGGCGATCAACACGAATCCGATCGCGCCGACGTGCGCCCACACCGCCAGCCTCGGGTCGATGTCCAAAAGCAACTGCCGACACAACACCCGGTCGTAATACTGCTGCTGCTTGGCGAGCCACGCCCGGCCCGGCGTGTAGCCGTAGCGCACCATGAGCACGATCCCCCCGATCAGCGCAACCGAGCACACAGCTTGCAGTACGAAGTAATTGGTCAGCGCGATCAGCATCACAGGAACACCTCCACGTCGAAGTGCTTGTTCGTGATTAGCTCGTTGGTGAACGTCGGCATGTAGCCGGTGTGTCGGAGTTTTTCCTGCTTGGGGTCGCGGAGGGTGAAGATGTCTTCGAGGCGCAGTTGGCCGGTCTCCGGCTCGATCGCGGTGACCTCGGAGATCGTGGTGACGCGGCGTCGCCCGTCGCTGAAGCGCGCGACCTGCACGACCATGTCGATCGCCGAGACGATCTGCTCGCGGATCGCGCGGATGGGCATGTCCACCGCCATGAGCACCAGCGCTTCGAGCCGTTTCATGCAGTCGTACGGCGTGTTCGCGTGGATCGTCGACAGAGAGCCGTCGTGCCCGGTGTTCATCGCCTGGAGCATGTCCATCGCCTCGGCACCGCGCACCTCGCCGATGATGATCCGGTCCGGCCGCATCCGAAGCGAGTTGCGCACCAACTCGCGGATCGTGTACGCGCCCTTGCCCTCGACGTTCGCCGGTCGGCCTTCCAAACGCACGACGTGCGGCTGGGGCAGACGCAGCTCCGCCGACTCTTCGACCGTGATGATCCGTTCGCTCGGCCGGGCGTACGCCGACAGCACATTCAACAGCGTCGTCTTGCCCGAGCCCGTTCCGCCGGAGATGAGCACGTTCTTTCGGCCCACCACGCAGCCCTGCAAAAACTCCGCCGCCGACTCGCTCAGCGACCCCCGCTCGATCAGGTCGTCCATCACGAACGGCACCCAGCCGAACTTACGAATCGTCAGGCAAGGGCCCACCATCGACAGCGGGTTGATCACCACGTTCACTCGCGACCCGTCGCTCAAACGAGCATCGACCAGCGGCGTCGATGTATCGACCCGCCGACCCACCGGCGTGAGGATCCGCTCGATGATCGACAGCAAGATGTCATCCGAGAAAAACGTCCGGCTCGTCTCGACGATCCGACCCTGCTTCTCGATGTAGATGTGATCCTTGCCGACCACCATGATCTCCGAGACCGACGGCATCTCCAGAAGGTCCTGCAACGGCCCGAGCCCGAACATGATGTCCTGGATATCTTTGCTCACTGTGCGACGCACGATGTACCGCTGCAGGTCGCGCGGGATCGTCGGCAGCTCCTGCGCGAACAGATCCTCGAACGCCTCGTCCGCCACCGCCAGGTCTTCCTGAACCGACGTCGGGTCGAACAGCAGCGGCATCATGTCCACCAGGTTCGTCACCAGCGTCGCGATCTGCGACTCGTTGTCCTGATCCAGCACCCGCTCGTCCGCCGACTTGTAATCCGTCTGCACCCGGCCCTCGCACTGACGCACGACCTCCGCCTGAACCAATCGCCTAAGGTGCGTGCGGATCGTGTACAGCAGCACCTGACGATCCAAACTCTGGACGTGCTGGTTCAAGAGCGCTTCGAGATGGTGCAGCACCTCGTCGATGAACCGGTTGTCGCCCTTATTGAGATGCCCGGTGACGCGGAGGTTCATCCGCTCGAGCAACTCGGTGTGCACCGCCGATTCCATCGTCATCAGCCGGGCGTGCAACTCGGCGTCCGAGACGATCGCTTCGTCCCCGAGCCGGCGTCTTTCCTTGCCGACCAAGGCGATCGAGAACTGGCCGAGCTGAATCTCGTCGCCGAAATCGACCTTGAGCGGCTGATCGGGCAGCACCTCTCTGTTGGCGACGCGCGTGCCCGCTCGGCTCAACGACTCGACTAGCATCTGGTTGCCCTTGCGGACGATCCGGCAGTGTGACCGCGCGACGAACGGGCTCTTGAGCACGATCGTGTTCCCGTCTTCGCGGCCGATCGTGATCGGGTCGGCGTTGACCTCGATCGACTCGCGGGTGTTGCGGCTGTGGTTGTAGAGCCAGAGTTCCATGCGGTGATTCGCGGGCGGTGGGGCGGGTGTCGTTGTTGAACGGGCGAGTCGGAGTCGGGATCGTCGGCGCGGCCGGCGTCAGTCGATGCCGAGTAGCTCGAGCACAGCGGCGTTGATCTCTTCGCTGCCGCCGGTTTTCAGTTCGCGCGGGCGCTTGTCGCGCGGGTCGCGGCGGGTGACGTTGAACGTCTTGCCCAGCACCCGCTCCTGGATATCGAAGAGCTTGGCGGACAGCGACGGCTCGACGTAGATCGTGATCGAGCCGTACTTGTTCGCCTTGCCGCGCTGCACGCCGCTTTCCTGCACGACGTCGCCGAGGTTCACCACCTTGACGTACTCCATGACGCGTCTGTTTTCGGATTCGCGGTTGAGCGGAATCGTGGCGTAGAGGTCGACGAAGTCGCCGGGCCGAAGGTTCGTCGGCTGTCGCTTCGAATCGATGTTGAGCGTGATCTCGTCGTAGTCTTTGTAAGCGGGGTCGCGGATCTGCGCGCTGCCCGAGCCGAGGAACAGACTCGACTTGAGCACCTGGCCGCGGACGACCGGGGCGTTGAGCTTGAACCCCACGCCGTCGCGCGGCACGCCGCGTTGATCGACCTTCTCGCGTATCGCGTCCAGCCCGAACGCCGACTCCATGCTCGCCGGCACCTGGAACGCCTCCAAGTCCTCGGCCTCGATCTCTCGGCCCGCGTCGATGTCCCCGCGGAACTTGAAGAACGTGATCTGCTGCTCGTCCCGCGACGCGACGCGCATCTCCACGTACACGTTCATCAGCACGACCGCGACCAGCGCGATCACGAAACCGATCAGCACGAGTTGGCCGCTGCCGGCGGGGGAGGGTGTCTGGCTCGGATTGGGGGGGAATTGACTCATATCGGGTCTCGCTTGGCCGAGGTCTTGGCGGTCGTCGTCGATCTATCGCGTCGCGGCGGGCGACGGGTAACTGTACTTCACAACCCAGTCGAGCGGGGTTTGTGGCTTGAGCGGCGGGGCGGTCGGCGGGGCGTTGGGCGTGGGCCAGGCGGTCAACTCGAGTTGGTTCGTGCCGTCGGACCAGACCGCCTTGATCCCGCCGGGGCGCTTCGCGCTGGTCGCGCTGCGACGCAGCCGGCTCATCCCGAGTTCGCTCGCGCGGGCATCGTAGTACGCGAACGCCTGGGCCGGGCTCGCGTCCATCACGCGGTACGCGCACAGCTCCCAGACCTCGCGGTTCTCGAACGGCTGGCGGTAAGGCGGCTGACCGAACGCATCGGCGTTTAGAAACGGAACGATCCGGCCGGGGTGCGGGTTCGCGCGCACGATCGGAACGAACTGCGTCGCGTCGGTCCCGGTCAGCCCGGCCAGCGGATTGCCCGACGCAGTCGGCGTGCTCGGCGGCACCGGCGTCATCGACGCGGCGCTCTGCGGATTGGCACCGAAGTCGGTCGGCAACGCGGTCGTCGGCGGGCCATCGCCTAACGTCTGAATCGTCAGCACGCCGAACACCGCGACGCCGACGAACAGCCCGATTGCCAGGACGACCCGCGTCGTGCGCAGCGCCTTGGACGGCTGCGCGGCGGAGTCGTTGTCGACGGCTTGATCGACGCGTTGTTTCGGCGGGTTGTTCGTTGAACTGATCAAAGGCGGGGCGGGCGTCGCGACAAGAGCCCGGCGGGTGGTTCGGGGAGACTTCGGCGAGGCTACTGGACGCGGTTGTTGATCTGCGCGCGGCGCGCGCGGGTCTGGTCGTTGATCTTGATCGCCTCGGCGCGGTTCAGCGCGCTCTCCGCGGCCGGCCAGTCCCGCTGCATGATCGCGCGGTCGCACTCGCTCAGCCAGATGCCGAAGTCGCAGTCGCGCACCTTCTGGTTGATCGCCTCGCTGTCGAAGATCTTTTTAGCGGCGAGGTATTTGGGCTTGGCTCGGCCGAAGTCTTCGCGGGCAAAGAGCGCGTCGCCCTCGGCCACCAGCAGCGTGTAATCCCGCAGGTCATCGATACGCACCTGAAGCGCGGCGATCGCGTCGGTGTCCCCGAGTTCCAGCTTCGCTTCGTCTAACAGTTCCTGGGCACGCGTCACGTCCCCGGCGTCGAGCGCCGTCTCGCTTTCCCCCAGTCGAAGTCGCCCCGTCGCGTCCTTGATCTTCGCGTTGATCGAGCCCGTCGTGTCCGGGCCGAACGTCAATGCCAGCTTGTACTGCTTGATCGCGTCCTTGTAGTTGCCCTCGGCCAGGTACTGATCACCGACCTTCTCGGCCTCGATCTTCATCCGCGCATCTTTCAGCGACGCGAGCATCCGCTCGGCCTCGGGGTTCTGCGGCGAGCGCTCGAGCACCTGCCCTAAGATCGTCTCCGCCCGGTCCGCGTTGCCGTCGTTGCGTGCCTCGCGCGCCTCTTCGAGGAGGATCTGGATCTCGATCACGGCGATCCGCTGCTTCATGCCCTGCGTCGGCTGCAACTCCTGAACCCCGCGCATCGCCAGCAAAATCTCGGACAAACTGCCTTCGGCCTCGGCCTCGCGCAGCGCTTCTTCGCGATCCTCGATCTGCACCAGACGATTCAGCGTCGTGTTCAGTGCGACGATCCGTGGATCGACATCTTCTCCCGCGTCCTCGATTTCCGCGCCGAGCAGGTCCAGCGCCGCCTGATAATCGCCGGCCGCCTGCAGCCGACGACCCTCGGCCAGCAGATTCGCCAATCGCTCGTCGGCCAGCAGCAACTTGTACCGCTCCTCGAACGCGTTGAGCTTGGCGAGGTCCTTTTCGGCGGTGTTCGTGCTCGTGTCGTTTTTCAATTCGCGGATGGCGACGATGGCCTCGTCGAGTTGGCCGGCGGCGAACATCGCCTCGATGTCGTTCATCCGCTGTTGGAACGCCGATCGCTTCTCGTACTCTTCTTCGAGGTCTTTGGCGTTGCGAAGGCTCAGGTTCGTGCGGATGCCGCTGGGCAGGGACTTACTGCGTTGCATCAGCTTCTGATAGGCCATGGCCTTTTCGTGCGCGGCGATGTAGTCGTCGTTCTGCGCGGCGAGCAGGGCCTGGGCTTTCAGGCTGCCGGCTTCGACGAGGTCGTCTCGCCCGCGGCGCTCGTTGGGGTCGAACATCGATGCGTGCTCGCTGGGGATATTCGTGAACGACTCGATCGCCGCCTCGTATTGCAACTCGCTGATCTGTACGTCCGCGGCTTCGATCGCGTCGATCAACGCGGCGGTGCGGCGGGCGAGATCGTTCTCGCGTTCCTTGTTCTGCCAGATGAAAAACCCGCCGATCGCGAGCAGCCAGATCACCAGCGTACCCGCGAGGATCATCGGCAGCTTGCTGCGCTGCGGCACGGCCGCGGTCTGGCTCGCGTCGTCGATGTTCGGCGAGGCGAGCGCCGCGTGCGGCCCCGGCGCAGCGGGCTGATCCTGACCGGCCTGGGCGAAGTGCGTGCGGATCGCTTCGATCAACTCGGCCGACGACCCGACGCGACGGGCCGGGTCCTTCTCCATCATCCGCGCGACCAACTCGGAGAGCGATGCGGGCACGTCGTCGACGAGTTGGTCAAGCGGTGTGACCTTCGCGCGGATGTTCGTGTGCCACTTGACCCATCGCATCGACTGGTTGCGCTGGTCGCGGAGGATCGTGCGAAACGCGTTGTTGAAGTTCTCCCGTCCCGCGAGCATCTCGTACGCCACCAGCCCGAGCGAGTAGAGATCGCTCTTCGCCGTCGCGGGCTCGCCCTGCAAGAGTTCGGGTGACATGTACCGCACCGACCCGATGTCGAGGGTCTGCTGCTCGGCCACGATCGCGGCGAGGCCGAAGTCCGCGAGCTTGAGCCCGCCTTCGCGCGGCATGAGGATGTTCGACGGCTTGAGGTCGCGGTGGACAACCCCGCCCTGGTGCAGCGCGTCGAGCGCCTTAGCCGTCGCCGCGATGATGCCCAGCGCCTGCCGCTGATCCATCGGCTGGTTGTCCTGCTGAAGCATCCACTCCAGCGACGGGCCGTCGACGTACTCGGTGATCAGAAACAGCCCGCGAGGATCGTTTACCGTGTCGATGTACTGCACCAGCAGCTTCGGGTCCGACGCCGCGACGCGCTTGTGGATCTGTGCCTCGGCCAACGCGCGCTGACGGATATCTTCGCCCGCCTCGCCCTCGGTCACGACGATCTGCTTGATCGCCACGTCGCGATTCAACACGTGATCGTGCCCGCGGAACACGATCGCCGTGCCGCCCGCGCCCACCTGCTCCATGATCGTGTAGTTGTCGACCTTGTCGCCCGCCTTCGCGGTCAGCGAGGTAACGGCCGGGTCGGGGTTGGGCGTGGCTTCACTCATGCATGCGATCCGTGGCAATGACCAAGACAAGGGCGGCCCGCAATCCGCGAACCAGAGATGACACTCCAAGTCACACTATTGTAGCGTCGCAACGAGGTTTTTTGTTCGTTCAATCGCGGTCTTAAGGCGAGTAGTCTATGCGGTTTACAATCGATTCCGCTCCGCCCTCGGCCTAACGCGCAGCTGGCCGACCCATTGCATCGCGTCCATCCATCGACGCGTTCGATGCGCCCGACGCGACCCGCTCCCGCTTCCGCCTCAGCGCCCGACCGTCAATACCCGCCCAAGAGCGGCGGCCACAGACCGAGCAGATGCTCAGCCCCCGCCACAACGATCCCAGCCGCCGCCGCCACCGCGAAAGGTACCTTCAACGCCGATCCGTCGTCGTCCGGCTGCATCGCCTTGCCCCGCGTCGCCGCGATCCCCGCTACGCGCGTCAGCGTCAGCCGAACCCGCTTGTGCCGGATCATCACGACCACGCCGATCAACGCCGCGGCGAACAACGCGTAGATCGTCGTGTCCAGCACCACCCGCCAACTCGGGCCCCACGCGCTCTGGGCCGACCACGCGCCGATCGCGCCCATCAGCTTCATGTCCCCGCCACCGAGCCCGCCCATCAACACCAACATCGCGAAAGGCACCAGCCCGCACAGCATCGTCAGAAACGACGCCCCGAGCGTCCCGCTGATCGCGCCCGGCTCGCCGACCAGACCGCGCCCCTCGACCAGCCCGACCGCCAACCAAAACACCAGCCCCCCCAGCATCGCCGACGCCGTAAGTTTGTTCGGGATCCGCCCCGTGCGCACGTCCGTCACCGACGCCGCGAGGCAGACCGACACGATCGCGATGTAAGCGAAATAGGGCACCATCCAACCCACCATCGATCAAGGCCCGCGTCTCGTCAAGCGCCGGATTTCACCAACAAAAAACCCCGCGTCACAAAACACGGGGTCGCGTGTGAATCCAGTCGTGGTGTCGCGTCGTTGAGCGACGAGGCAACGCTTAGAACGGGTTGTCCGACGAGTCCTGCTGGTTGTCCTGGACGTTGCCCCATTCCTCGGTGATCCAGTCCTTGATCGCGCCCGAGAAAAACAGCAAGACCGCCAACAGCGGCAACGCGATCGCCGCGATGATGAGCACCTTCTCCAGGCCCTCGGCACCCTCTTCGTCGCGCCAGAGCATCGCCGCGTTACGCTTCATGTTCGTCAAAATCGTTTTCATCACGAAGGTCTCCTTTGCCAACGCACGCTCGCGTCAGCGGTTGGGTAAATCGAATCGATTCAGTTAAAGGGCATCTGGTTCATCGTCGTGACCAGCCCGTAATGGCCCGCGAGCGTCTGCAGCCCGAGCCGGATCAGCACCCACGCCGGCAGCACCACGGCCGCCAACAGCAGACACCACTCGAGCATCGTCGCCCCGCGATCATCGCGCAACCGCTCGGGAATCAACCTCGTCAACATGGCGTGCATTCGCTTCATCGACATCCAAGTCTACTATCGGTCCAGCGGTCGGTCCAGATCAAAACCGCTTGTTTTTCAGGCGTAATCCATCGGTTTTACGTCGCGGCAAAGATCTTCTCGGTCAGCGGCGTGACCATCGACTCGGTCGCGGTCTTCAGGTGGCCGGCCATGGTCGAACGCTCACCGGTCGGTTCCAATTGCATCTGTTTGTGGCCGTCTTCATCGACGCCGGGGACCAGCGTAAAGATGTCGCGTAGCTTGTAATGCCCCGCGTCGCCCAGCGGCATGACCTCGGCGATCTGCGTGACCTGACGGAAGCCGCCGACCTGCCGCACGAGGTGGATGACGACGTCGATGGCCGAGCTGATCTGGCTGCGCAAGGCGCTCAGCGGCAGTTCGACCTCGGACATGAGCGCCATGGTCTCGAGCCGGTTGAGGGTGTCAAAGGCGTTGTTGGCGTGGAGGGTGCCCATCGATCCGCCGTGGCCGGAGGTCATCGCTTGGATCATGTCGAGCGCCTCTTCGCCGCGGACCTCGCCGATGATGATGCGGTCGGGCCGAAGCCTGAGCGACGACTTGAACAACTGGCGGATCTTCACCGCGCCCTTGCCGAACTGGTCGGCCGACCGGCTCTCCATCGAGATGAGGTGGGGCTGTTGCAATTGCAACTCGGCCGAGTCTTCGATCGTCACGATGCGCTGGCCCTCGGGGATGTAGGCGGATAGCGCGTTGAGCAGCGACGTCTTACCCGAACTCGTGCCCCCGGCGACGAGCGTGTTCTGCTCGTTGTTCACCGCGATCCGCATGTACTCCGCCGCGGCCGGCGTGATCGACCCCAGGTGCGTCAGCCAGTCGATGTCGAGCATCGTCTTAGCGAATTTGCGAATCGTCATCGCCATGCCGAACCGGGCGCACGGCTCTTTCGCGACGTGGACCCGAGACCCGTCGGGCAGGCGCGTATCGACGAGGATATCCTCGTCCGCGATCGACTTGCCGGTGAACTGCAGGATGTTATTGACCGCCGCTTCGTAGGCCTCGACGTCCGGAAACGACGCGTCGGTCTTGTGCAGCTTGCCCTGCTTCTCGATATAGACCTCTTGATAGTTATTGACCATGACCTCGGCGATCTGCGTGTCCTGCAGGTAAGGCAGAATCGGCGCGAGGTAGTGTTCGATCGTCCGTTGAAACAAGGCGGGGTCGGGCATAACGAAAGTATATCGCTTGCAGCTTGTAGAGAGGTATGAAACAGCCCCGTCGTAATATGGAACCTTCGATAAACCCCACTCAAGCACGCAGCTTGCCCGCTGGGAGTACGCTGCGCGGGTTCTGCCGAGAGTTCAAGCGTGATAGAATGCTGCAAAGCGGCGGGTCACGGAGCAGCCCAGATGGAATCGATACAGATCACCGGCGACGCGCTCTGGTCGCGGATGGAGCGGGCCGTGGAAAAAGTGCTAGAGCGACTGCGTCGTGCGGTGGCGGTGCTCGAATCGCTCGGCGTGGATTATGCCGTCGTGGGCGGGCACGCGGTGCGCATCTGGGTCTCGCAAGTCGACGAGGCTGCGGTTCGCAACACCAAAGACGTCGACATTCTGATCCGCCGGGACGACCTCGAGTCGATTAAAACCGCGATGTCCAAAGCGGGCTTCGTCTTCCGACACTCGGCGGGCTTGGCAATGTTTCTCGACGGGCCTAGAGGTAATCCGCGTGAAGCGATCCATCTCGTCTTCGCCGGCGAGCAGGTCCGAGCACAAGAGCCGCAACCCAACCCGACGCTCGACCGCGCGGCTTCGGTCGCCGACCTCCGTACACTCGAACTCGAAACGCTCGTCGCGATGAAACTTAATTCGTTTCGTCTCAAGGACCGCGTGCACTTAGTAGACATGATCGACGTCGGTCTGATCGACGCGGGCTGGGTCGAACGCCTGCCCGCAGAACTCGGCGAAAGGCTTCAGCAATTGATCGACGATCCGGATCAATGAGCGCTTATCGGGACCCCGTTTTGTGTTCTCTCAACGCAACAGCCGCGACGCTGCGCGTCGCAGGCAAAGCATGACACGCTGATCGCAACTTTCCTGCGATGTGTAACATCGCGGCTATTTCGGATGCCGATCCATTCGCGCCGTTTCAAAACGTGATCTGTGTTGGCTCGCGTTTGCTAGCCGATCCTTGTAATAGATGAAAAAAGCGACGTCACCCGGAAGTGACGCCGCCGTATGTCGTGCTGCATTCGTGTGCCTTACGCCGCTTTCTTGCTGCGCTTCTGCTGGGCGCGGCGGCGGCCGACGGTGCGTTGGTCTTCGCCCATGCGTCGATCGGGCGCGGCGGTCATCTTCTGGACCAGTTCGATCGGGTCGTTGGCCCAGAGGTCGGCGCCGATCTCCTCGGCCAGGCCGTCGGCTCGGTTGAAGATCCCGCCGCCGACGATGATCTGCAACTCGGGGCACGAGCCGATGTCGTGGAGGTAGTCGATGAGCTGGCGGGTGGCGGGGACGGTCGCGGGGATGGCGCCGAAGATGATGAGTTTGTCCGCTTGCATCTCGCCGAGCTGCGCGACGATCTCGTCGTTGCTGATCCCGCCGCCGGTGAAGTAGACGGTGTAGCCATCGGCTTCGAGGAGGTCGCTGGCGAGTTGACCGGCGAGTTCTTCGGACTCTTCGGCGCCGCAGACGACCAGGCATTTGACGTCGCGGGCGTCGCGGCGCTCGTAGCGGAGTTGGAGCTGGTCGGTGATGGATCGCATCAGGCGGGTCGCGTAGTTGTAGGCCAAGCGGGTGATCTGGTCGTTGCGTCGCATGGTCTGCAGCGCGTCGAGGGTGGGCCAGATGAGGTTACTGGCGACGGTCGTGGCCGGGCAGTCGGCGGTGAAGACCTCGTCCATGATGTCGCGCGCGGCCTGTCGGTCGCCGGAGATGAGTGAGGTGTAAAAGCGTTCGAGGATGGCGTTGCTACGGCTGGACATGCAGCTCTCCGCGGGTGGGCCCCTGATCGGGGTGGTGGTGTGGTTCTCGTCCGTGGGCTGGGTCTGGAATGGGGCCGGCTTCCTGCCGGTCTCCCTCGCGTACCCGGTTCATCGGGGGTTGCTGGGGCGTCGCGTGACTCGGCGGGCGGTGGGTCGTGATCGGACCTGCGCGGGGCCGATAGCGCGCGGCGGACGGCTTCTCGGCGACCGCGTCTTGCCAATTCAAGGATTCAATCCGCGCCGAGTCACGCCGGGGCGCGATAAACTCCGGTGGTCTGTGACGGCTGTATCGTCTGTCACGTCTTTGGATGCAGCGAACCGGAGAACCCCGATGAATCCGCTCAAGCTAGTGTTTCGATCCCTGCTCGTCGCGGCCTTTGCGCTCGTACTCCTCCCGCTTGCGGGTTGCAGCACGAACCAGACGACCGGCCGCAGCCAGTTCACCGTGCTCTCGTGGGAAGAGGAAAAGAAGATCGGCGCCGACGCCGCGCCCGGCTTCATCGAGCAGAGCGGCGGGGTGCTGCCCGATCAGGCGATCGTCGCTTACGTCGAAGCGATCGGCATGAAACTCGCCGCCGAGGCCGAGGCCATCGACTCCGAAGTCCGCGCTCAAAACCTCGAATGGGAGTTCTACGTCCTCGACTCGCAGGTCATCAACGCCTTCGCGCTGCCCGGCGGTAAGGTCTTTATCAGCCGCGGACTCATGGCCAAGATGAATAACGAAGCCCAACTCGCCGGCGTGCTCGGCCACGAGGTCGGCCACGTCACCGCGCGACACGGCAACGAACGCATGGGCAAGGCCATGATCGCCCAAGGCCTCATCATCGCCGCAGGCATCGGCGGGGCCATCAGCGAACTGACCGGCAGCGCGCTGGTGCAGGGCGAGCCCGACGCCTCGAGCTTTCCCAGCGGCGGGCTGCGCACGACCTTCGAGGC
>JBMYUK010000011.1:0-16618 GCA_049605275.1 Phycisphaeraceae bacterium | reverse complement strand
TGCCGGTATCACGTACAAGCGTCGGAGACAGACGCATCGTCGGCTCGCCGCCGCTCATGACTTCGCCGACTTGCGACGCCGAGCACCACTGGTCGTACAGCCGGACGTCGTCGAGTCGCCCCGTAAAGCGGTTCGTGAGCGGCGAGGCCGAACCCGCGGTCGCGTTCGATGCGTCGGCGCCGAGCACGATCGGCTCGCGATTACCCAGCCCGCCGGACGTCGTGTTCAAACCGCCGCCGTAGCCCAGCCGATCCGCCTCGACGCCGTCGAGATACAACACCAGACCTTCGGCCCCGAAAGCGAGCGCGGCGTGATGCCACTGTCCCGCGGTGATCGCGCTCGTGCTCACCAGATGCTGCTGCGTTCGGCTGGACAGTCGCGCGATCAGGCTCGACCCGCTGAGATAGATCGCGAGGTGCCCGCCCTCGCCGAACCCCGAAGCGTCTTTATATAACAAGCCTTGCTCGCCGCCCAAAGTGTCGGCGTTGAACCACAGGCAGACCGTGCCATCGTTTAACAGATAGCCGTCGTCGTGAGGGATAAAAACGCTATCGCCGACGCCATCGAACACCGCAGCGGTCGTCGGAGCGAGCGCCGCCGGACCGCTGCCGCCGCCGACCGCGTCGCCGCGGTAGTCGCCGTCGTTCCCGATCACACGATCGACCGCGGGCGTCGTTGCGATCCCCAGGGTCGGCAGCGCGATGTCCGCGTGTAGGACCGCGTTATTCGTGATCTCGACATCGTCACCCGCGAGCACTCGCCCGTAGAACACGCTGTCGCGTTCGAGTCGGAAATCGCCTTCGACGTAAACCGAGCCGGCCATCACCGCGTCTTCACGCAGCCGCAGCCGCTTGTTGTTGCCGTAGACGTAGACGGTCAGCCGATCGGTCGCGGTCGAGTCGGCGTTGAGCTGCGCGTTGTTCCGCAACTCAACCGAGTCGTCGAGCCACATCGTCAGTCGAGCGCCCGAGTCGAGCACGATCCGACTGTTGTTACTCATCCTGAAATCGTTGTTGACGTGGATGCGTACTTCGCCCTGAATGCGCAGCGTCGCGTCGCCCGAGAGCGTAAGGTCGTCGAAGTGTCGGTCGGCGTCGATAACGGTCGTGCCGCTCGAATAGGTCACGTTACCAATCGACGCGGGCAGGTCGCTCGGCGGATTGAGATCGGGCATCGTTGCAGGGGCGAGCGCTTCGAGTTTCTGCCCGGTGAGAAACGAAAACGAGTAGACATCGATGCCGCTCTCGGGATCGCCGCCCGGGCCGATATACGCGTTGCCTTCGACGCGGGAATGGCTCTCGAGTTTGATGCGATCGTTGCCCGTGGCGTTCGATGAGACCGAGGCGGACTCGGCGTTGTTGCTCGGGCCGTAAGCCCCGAGGGACGAGTCGTAGCTGTCGATCTTGCCGTAGCTACTGAGTTGCACGCGATCGTAAGCCGCGACCCCGCCGCCGCCGCCCGCCGGTTCATCGAGACGCCAATGGGCCACGGCCCGAGGCGTGATCTCCGCCTGATCGAACTCGTACTGCAGGATCAACTGCTCCGAACTCGCATCCGGCGGACGCTCGAACGCGATCACGCCGACCTGCTCGGTGGTGTGGCTGCGCTCGACGTCGCCGAGCGTGTCTTCGTCAACGATCACGCGCGCTCGACTCGTCGTCACGCTCGACCCGCCCCACAAGAGCGCCCACGCGCCGTCCGAACCGTCCATCGCCGCCTGCGTCGCGACGACGACCTGCGGGGTCGTTGCGAACGACTGATGATAATTCGCGTTGCTGCCCGAGCCATTGGTCACGCCGCTGACGTTGTCGCTGCTCAGACGCACATCGAGCTCGACACCGTTGATCGCGTGCCGACCCGACTCAAAGACGATGTACCCGATCGTTTCATCGACGCGGTCGCGGTCCGGGTCTTCGCCGACGTGCTTACCGACAAACAGATGACTCGAACTCGGCGGGTTGGATTGACTCGAGCCGCGCGACCAAAACGCGGACCAATCCGGATCGCGCGCCGTCATGACCTGCCCGAAGACGACGGGGTCGCTGTAGCTCTGGCCGTAGGAACGCGCCTGACCGTGCCAGTCGTTCTTGCGATCGGTGCGCGTGGACTCGAAGCGCCGCGCCTCGCAGCGGACGCCGTCGACGTTGTGCACGCCCTCTTCCACGACCATGTAATGCACCGTGTCGGCCTCAACCGACGCCGCGCCGTCGCAGCGCTGCAACCAGACATCGAAGCTGCCGCCTGTCACCGCGTCGACCCGCACGACCACCGGCTCGCTGTTGTTCGCGATCTGCGGCGTACACACGACCACCGGACGCACGTAGCTGCCCTGCAGCGTCACCCGCGTCGCGTTGCCATCGACCTCGATCGTCCCCGCCTCCATCGCGAACGGCACGCGCGGCGGCGTGATGCGAGCCATGACACGATGCGTCACGCCGTCGTACCGCCCCACCGCCGTGAGAGTCAACTCGTCGCTCGGATCATCGGCGAGATCGCCGTCGTCGTCGCTGCCAATCAGATCGAACGCCCCGCCATCCAGACTCGCATCGCTCATCCAGGTGCCGCTCGACTTCGTGTCCCGCCAGTCGCCGTGCTCGTTGACGTAATCGATGCCCATCTGAAGCGCGGACTCCGCGATCGCGCGGGCCTTGGCCTTGCGGTCGATGTTCGAAGCGACCACCGCCGCGGGAGCCTGCGAAGCCAAAAACGACAGCGCCATCACCGTGCACATCGCCACCGCGATCAGCACCAGCAAGAGCGCCGCACCCCGCGATCGCCGATGTCGTTTTCCCCTTGCAGACAAGGCTATTCCCCCGACGCGTTGCGGATCGTCGCGGCGCCGATGCCCGTGTCCGGCACCTCACCGCCCGTCATCCCGAATCGGAACGCGACCAATCGCGAAGCCTGCGGATCGATATCGTCGAGCGTGAACGTCAACCACGCGATCTGCTCCGCCCAGCGCTCGCCGGGGAACGTGGCGTCGCCCTTGTAGCCGTCGGTCGCTGTGCGAAAATCATCGTCGAGCGCGTACCCGACGTCGGAGATGAGCGGCGCGGGCGCATACCGCATCACGCGATCCAGCGTCGGGTCGTACTCGATGACCTGCAACTCAGTCTTGCTCGGCAGACCGTCGTCATCCGCGTCGCTGCTCCAGAGCACCAGATAGTTCGCCCCGGCGTCCAGCAGCATCCGCGACTCGCGCACCTCGGCCTCGACACGCGCGCGAAGCGCCATCTGGCGCGTAACCAGCGCGCGCATGTCCTTGTCTGTCGCCGTGCCGTAGGCCACCCCGGTCACCATCGCGGCGACGGCCGTGCCGATCACCGCCGTGCCGGCCAGCGCAAGCAGCAACTCGAGCAGGGTCAGTCCGCGATGCCTGGATCGATGTCGTTTCTGCATCAGTTCGGCTCCGGCACAAATCGATCGACCACCCACGTCCGGCCGCCGGGCTCGCTCACCGTCACCGTGACCTGCGCGCCCGCGTGATCCCCGCCGAGCGCGCTGACGCTGTTGACGACCGACACGACCGCGACCGATCGATCAAACACCTGATGCGTCGTCGGATACGCCGAGCCGGCATGGTCGGAGAGCGTGCCGGCGGTTTCGAGATAGCCGTGGTAATCGTCGATGTTGTCGAAGTCGGTGCGCGACGCTTCGCCGTCGTCCGGGCCGAAGGCCGTCGCGCCCTCGGGGTCGGAGTACGGCCGACTCAGGATCTCCTCGAGTAGCACCTCGGCGAGCGCGTTGGCCCGGGCGCGCTTGAGCGCGTCGAGCGTCTGAGACTGCCCCGCGGCCACGGCCTGCACGATGCCCAGCGTCACGAACGAGAGGATCGCCGACGCGATCAACACCTCCGCCAGCGTGAACCCCCGGGCGACATGGTTTTGCTTACGCATACAAGGCTTATCGTCACGATCAGACCGCCGATTCAGCGGGCAAACGCCTCAGCCCGACACCGAATCAGCCGATATCGATGTCATGGATTCGGTAGCTATACAACGCGTTTCTCGCGGCGTGTCGATGCTCGAGATGATGATCGTTGTCGCCGTGCTCGGCATTATCGGAGCGCTCGCGGTCCCGATGTTCTCCGCGACCGACGCGACGCGCCTGACCTCGGCCGCGAGCGTGCTGGCCGCCGACATCGACGCCGCCCGAGCCGAGTCCATCGCACACGGCGAAGACACCCGCGTCATCGTCTTCGATAACGACGGTCTGACCTGGCACCTCGCCGCCGCGTCCGATACCACAACCCCGATCAACCACCCCACCACCGGTCAGCCCTATCGCCGCACCCTCGGCCAAGGCGCCCTTCAACAACTCCTCGGCGTCACCATCGACAGCTACGACCTCGACACCGCCAGCGAAACCAACGACAACCAACTCGGCTTCGGCATCTACGGCCAGACCGACCAGGCCGACGACGCCACCATCACCCTCGCCGCCGGCGAACGCCGACTCACCCTAACCATCAACGCATCCACGGGCGAAGTCACGATCGGTCAGATGAATTGAGAGGTTCGGCTCAAGGCAGCGCTTCGCTTAACCGCAGAGGCGCAGAGAACGCAAAGGGCGCAGAGCAAGGCATCAGCGTGCTTCATCTAAGACGACTCTTGCGACCCCATCTTTCAGAAGCGGGCTGTGGAAATTGATCAACAACCCGAGTCTGTGATCCGTGGCTTTTAAGTACGCCAACACTTGAGTCTTATGCGCATCAGCTAAATCCTTGACCGCTTTTAACTCAACCACAAGAATCCCTTGGATCAACAGATCGACCTTGCCATCGCCGATAGATCGCCCTTTGTACTCAAGAGCTACTGGCTTTTGTAGTTCATGCGATATCCCACGCAAGTCCAATTCAATCGAAAGCGCTCGCTCGTATGTCGATTCTAAAAATCCAGAACCTAGATGGCGGTGTACTTCGATTGCCGCGCCTATCACATTTTCACTCAACTGATTCAAACGATCCATATCTGCCATCCAAGCCCTGCCTTTCGCCGTTAATTTGCCTTGCTTTGCGTTCTTTGCGATCTCTGCGCCTCTGCGGTGAAGCGCAGCGCTGCCTTTGCAAACGCCATCAATCAATCGGATTCACCAGCTTCCCGATCTTGTCGATCTCGATCACCGATTCCATCCCATGCCGCATCAGTTGCTTCGGCTCGCGGGCCCAGCCGACGCCCGGCGGGGTGCCGGTCAGGATCACCGTACCGGGCAACAGCGTTGTGTCCTGGCTTAAGAAGGCGATTAACTCGGCGACGGAGAAGATCATGTCGCTGGTGTTGCTGTCTTGCAGACAATCGTCATCGAGGTCGCCACGCACGCGCAGGTCCTGTGGGTTGGCGATCTCGTCCTCACCGCTTCCATGTGTGACCAGCACCGGGCCGAGCGGACAGAAAGTATCGAACCCTTTGCCGCGGGTGAACTGTCCGCCGCCGCCGTCTTTCTGCCACCATCGCGCGCTGACATCGTTGGCGCACGTGTAACCGAGCACGTGATCGAGCGCATCGTCGATCGCGACATCGCGCGCCGGCTTGCCGATGACTACCGCTAACTCGGCTTCCTGATCCGTCTCCGGCCCGTCGAATTCGCACGCGGGGATGCGGATCGGCTGGCCGGGATGCTGGAGCGTCGTCGTCGGCTTCATGAAGACGACCGGTCGCTCCGGCAGCGTGCCGCCCATCTCCGCGACGTGGGCCTTGTAGTTCATGCCGATGCACAGGATGTTGACCGGCTCGATCGGCGCCAGACGCCGGCCGATCGCCAGGATCGTTCCGGCGGCCCGCATGCCGCCCGCCCCGGCCAGAAGCGGATCGCCGATCAACAGTTCGGCCTTACCGTCGCCAAGGTCTTTGCCATAGCGGACTTGTGCGTCATTATCGATAAATCGAACCAGCCTCATCAAAGCCCTTTCGCTTCGGCGTTTGGTTATAATCGCATCGTTTAGACGATACCGAGTCCAATACGTTATGGGACGAGGCCGCCGCCCGCCCGCGCATCGGATCACAGGAGTCTCGCCTTGGCTGACACAAAAGCGACCACCGGCAAGCCGCGAACCTGGCAAGACGTGCCGAATATCGAGAAGAAGCAGGACCTGCCCGAGGGCCTGTGGATGCGCTGCCCCTCGTGCGAGGCGATGCTTTATCGCAAGGCCGTCGAGCAGAACCTGCACGTCTGCCCCGACTGCGACCATCACTTCCGCATCGACGCGGCCGAGCGCGTTCGGCAACTGGTTGACCCCGGCAGTTTCGAGGAACTCTGGGCCGACCTCTCGCCGAAGGACCCGCTGAAGTTCACCGACCGCATCTCTTACAAGGATCGCATCAAGGCGACGCAGAAGAAGACGGGTCGTAAGGACGCGCTCATGGCCGGCCGAGGCTTTATCAAGGGCCGAGGCGTCGTGCTCGCGGTGATGGACACGCGCTTCATGATGGCGTCGATGGGTTCGGTCGTCGGCGAGAAGATCACCCGCGCGATCGAACTGGGCACCAAAGAGAACAAACCCGTCATCGTCGTCAGCGCGTCCGGCGGCGCTCGCATGCAAGAGGCCGCGCTGAGCCTCGCGCAGATGGCCAAGACCTCGGCCGCGCTCGCCAGGCTCGACGACGCCGGCGGCCTGTTCCTCTCCGTCCTCACCGACCCGACCACCGGCGGGGTCACCGCCTCCTTCTCCATGCTCGGCGACCTCATCCTCGCCGAACCCAAAGCCCTCATCGGCTTCGCCGGCCCCCGCGTCATCGCCAACACCGTCCGCCAAGAACTGCCCGACGGCTTCCAACGCTCCGAGTTCCTGCGTGAAAAGGGCTTCGTCGACCGCGTCGTCCACCGCAAAGACCTGCGCAACGAGATCGCCCGGCTGATCGACTACGCGGGGAAGTGATGCGTCGTCCATCTGCCCTATTCTTGATTGCGGTACTCTGCGTCATCGGAGGCTGTGGGAATCGCACACACGCGAACATGCAAGCGGCGATCGCCGACACGATTCAGAGCGAGCCCTACGTGGCTGAGTTCGATCGCTTCTACCCGAATGCGCAACACTTCATTTCTTACTACACGGGTGACTACGGCGAGCCGACATGGAACTCCGAAGTAACCATCGATCAGACGTTTATTCTCACGATGCAGTATCAACTCTCGGTTGATTCCTCTGGCAGGAAAACAAAGCGCGCCAGCGACCCACATTTCTACATCAACATCATCGACTCTACGCAGCAACTGCCCGACGGTAGAACAAGGACAAGTTTCAGTGGCGGCACCGACTTTGGGCCCGAAGGGTGGAAACAAGTTGTCGCGGCCCAAGGCGATCTAACGGCTGTGATCCCTGAGGAAGAGCTGGACTGATTTGTACTCAGGGATTAACCCGGCAGACATCGGAGATCTGAGCGATGACGGGTTAAAGCCCAGCCTACGCATGTAATCTTCCGCCCAACGAATGGTCTGATGTCGTGTACACAAATAAATCTTTTTCTAGAAAGAAAGCAAGATGAAGCCCTACCGAATGCCATGCCAGTTATTTGTTCTGCTTGTCGTGCTACTTGCATTGCCTATATGGGCCGAGCAACCGAAACCCGTGAAAGGTGAGGACTTGGTCCTTGTCCCCGCGGTTGGTGAAGGCTTGTGGGTCTGTAACGTCTTTCAATCCAACATGGTGCTGCAGCGCGATAAGCCGAACCTGATCTGGGGTTGGACCGCGCCGGGTGAGATGGTCACGGTTCGCTTCTCTGACAAGGAGCAGAGCACGACCGCCGACGACGAGGGCAACTGGCTGGTCTCGCTGCCCGCGCTACCCGCCGACGCGACGCCGCAGACGATGACCATCAAGAGTCGCTCCGGTTTACTGACCCTCGACAACATCCTCGTCGGCGATGTCTGGGTCCTCGGCGGGCAGTCGAACATGGAGTTCGAACTGGCCAAAGTCGAGAACGGCCACCTCGAAATCATCAGCGCCAACTACCCCGAGATGCGCATCCTCTCGATCCCGCAGGGCGAAGCGCCGCTCGAGCACCACAAGAGCTTCCCGACGATCTATCAATGGAGCGACTGGTCCAGGCGGCACTTCAAGAAGGGCTCGTGGGACGTGCTCACGCCGGAGATCGCGAAGGAACTGTCGGCCATCGGCTATGTCTTTGCCCGACGGATTCACATGGCGGCCGAGGTACCCATCGGCGTGATTGATACGTCGCGCGGCGGGACGACGGTCGAGACCTGGACGCCGCTCGAGCGCATGCGGAAGATGCGGAGCGAGCCGACCAGCGACCTGCTCGCGACGTGGGACGAGAAGGTCGCGGCGTTCGACCCGGAGCAAGACCTGAAAGATCGCATTAAAAAGAACCGCGACTGGGTCGAACGGCAGACGAAAGCCGGCAAGACCGTGCCGGAGAACCGCAAGAACGATCCGACGGACTTGCGCCCCGGGCCGATCGCCGACCACAACCACCCCGGCAGCTGCTACGGCGCGATGATCGCCCCGCTCGAAGGGCTTTCGGTCAAGGGCGCGATCTTCCATCAGGGCTTTAACAACGCGTTCAGCGGGCAAGCGGGCATCGATATGTACGCGGACGTATTCCCCGAGATGATCGCCGCGTGGCGCAGCGCGTTCAACGATCCGGACATGCCCTTCGGCATCCTCTCGCTCTGCACCGCGGGCGATCCGCAGCAACTACACAACTACAGCGAGAAGATGTTCGACGCGGGCGTTGGCCTGCGTGCGGCGCAGTACAAGACCTTTGAAGACCTTTACAAGGCCGGCGATAAAAACATCGGCTTCGTCAGTACGTACGACTTGCGGCGCAGCTGGTACCACCCGCAGCTCAAACTGCCCGCAGGCGAACGCGCGGCGCGATGGGCGCTGGTCACGCAGTACAGCGTCAGCGAACGCACGCTCTCGTGGAAGCCGCCGATGATCACGGGTTTCGAGTCAGATGGTGGTGCACTGATCGTCAGCTTCGACCAGGACGTCGCGAACCCGGAGAGCGGCCCGATGCTCGGCTTCGCTATCGCCGGGAAAAATCGCGAATACCACCCCGCCACGGCCGAGTACTTCGTCAAGGGCAAGGATGACCGCGGACGCGATCAGGTCGATCGCAAGAAGCTCGTGCTCACCAGCATCATGGTGCCCGAGCCGATCCGTTACCGCTACGCGTGGAGTCGAAACCCCCTGGCGAATATCCAGCTCACCGGGAATAAGGACGTGCCGCTCGCGACGCAGAAGAGCGATGACTGGGGGCTTGAGCAAGCGCCGTTGAGTGTGCTCGAGTCGCTGGACGACAACAGCCGAGCCAACCGCGGCAAGATCATCAACGCACTCAGGGAACTCGACCGCAGTCGTCGCCTCGAAGAAGCGAAGCGGATCATCGACGAACTCGGCGGCGAATAAGCCTGCCATGCCACACGACCGATGCGATCGATAGGATCGACACCCGCCGTCAAGCGGCGATGCGTCCCTGCCGATAACCCTTGGGTATGCGTCGCTGCTCGTTCGTCATCATCCCGGTGTTGCTGGTCTGGCCCGCGTTGGTCTGGCCCGGTGGCGCATCGGCTCAGCGCGAAGACGTCTTGCGGTTCGAGCCGACGCCGACGCTGACGGTGTTCCGCACCGAGCACTATCGCATCTTTACGAACCTTTCGAAGGCCGAGACAATCCCCTTCGGCCGACACATGGATGCGCTCTTCGAGCAGTACGAGCGTCGCTTCCGCGGCCTCGGCGATCAGCCGATCGAACGCATGCCGCTCTATCTCTTCGAGACCGAGCAGCAGTACGATCGTTTCCTGCAAGAGCACGACATCGACGCGTCGCACTCCGGCGGGATGTTCTTTGTGACGCATCGCCTGCACGGGCTGGCGACGTGGACCGATGCGCGCAGCCGACGCAAGACGTTCGAGGTGCTCCAACACGAGGGGTTTCACCAATTCGCATGGCACGCGATCGGGCCGAGCCTGCCCGTCTGGCTGAATGAAGGATTGGCCCAGTATTTCGAGCAGGCGGTCTTGGACGAGGACGGCCGGATGACCCTTGGGTTGACCAGCCGGCCGCGCATCGAGCGCGTTCGCTTAGCGCTGCAACAAAACGACGCGTTGCCGATCGACACGCTGACACGCGTGACCGCCGCGCAGTGGGCCGGCGTCCTGCGCCGCAGTCCCGAGTGCGCGAACCTGCTGTACGCGCAGTCGTGGTCGCTTGCTTACTTCCTGATCCACGGTGAGGACGGCAAGCATCAGCCCGCGCTGATCGACTACCTCAAGCAGCTAAGCCGCGGCGAGCGAGCCGACGACGCGTACTTCATGGCGTTCGGTTCCGACGGGTTGCAATCGTTGGCCGAGCAATGGCGTGCGTTTGCGCTCACACAGCGAGCCGACGACGTCGCCGAGGCGAGCGAACGCCTGGCCTTTCTTGGGACCGGTTTGCGTTTGCTGTTCGAACAAGACGAGACGATGCCGAAGGACCTCGATGCGCTCCGAGCGACGCTCCAACGCTTCGGCTTCACGCTCCGTCGAAGCGAGATGGGCGTGACGCGACGCTTCTCCGCGGATCAATCCGCGATGTACCGCTACTCGCGCGACCGGGGAGAACGCCCCTTCCAGATGCTTGCCCCAAGCCGCAGCGATCTACCACCACGCATCACAGCCCCGGGCCTCGACCCCGAACCCACCCTCACCTGGTCCCGCGACAGCGAAGGCAACCTCGTCCAGGACATCGCCTACGACTGAGATCAGAGCACGAGAGCTTCAATCGAGTGAAGGCCAATCGGCTCCTTAGTAAAAAACGGCTCGGCGTACTGCACCCCGATGCGTGAGCCCATGTAGCTGTTGAAATCGCGAACCCACTCGACGACGCGGCGATTCTTCTCCGGCAGAACAAACTGTGTTTCGTACGCCTTGATCGCCGCCTCTTTCGCATCCATCTGCTCGGTGATATCTAAACAAAACGACGGATCGGCCACCCAGCGCAGGTGCGTCGCGTAGTAGTAAAACAGCCACTTCGGATAGCACGGCTCTCCCGGAATCTGGGTCTTTGTCAACTTAGCATCGAAGCGAGCGTCCTCGACGATGCGTGTCACCGCGCGGTGGTCGGGATGCGCATCTTGTTCGTACGGAACGAAAACGATCTCCGCCTGATGCTGGCGGATCACGCCCGCGACGGCGTGGCGGGCTTCGAGCGTGTGCGTCACGCTGCGGTTGGGCAGGCCGAGCAAGCGACGCTCGACGCCCATGATCTCGGCGGCCCGCGTCCACTCGATCTCGCGCTGCTCGGGCGAACCCAGCGGCGTCGGCTCGCCGTTGGTCATATCGAGCAGCAGCACGTTGTGGCCCTGCTGTGCCAGGCGGATCACCGTGCCGCCCATGCCGAGTTCTTGGTCGTCGGGGTGCGGACCGACGACGAGGATGTTGGCCATCGTTAAAACTCTCCGATGCCGTTGAGTTGATAGGCCTTCGGCACCGGGTGCCATGCTTCGATCGCGTTGCGCAGCTCTTCGACTTTATCCTTGTGGTCCCACTTCAGATTCTCCTTCTCGTACGGGTCGTCGGCGAGGTTGTACAGCCGAACCGGCTGCGTGTCCCACACGTGCATATTGCGGTACACCGTCTTATTCTCACCGGAGTAGCGAACCATCAGCTTCCAGTCGCCTCGGATCGCCCAGAGGTACTGCAGCGTGCCGTCGGGGTTGCCCGGGGTCATGTTGTGGATCGCGTGGGTGACGCCGAAGATGGTCTTGCGATCTGCGGCTGCCTCGCGATCAATCAGGTTGATGCCCGGCAGATGCGCCGGTGTGTCCAGGCCCGCCGCGGCCATCGCCGTAGGGAAGAGGTCGATCGCGTGGGCGAAGTCTTGCGTGATACCGGGCTCGACTTTGCCAGGCCAGCTCACCATGATCGGCGTGCGAATCCCCAACTCGAACGGCGAGCCCTTGGACTTCAAGGCAAAGCCGTTCCACAGCTTCTGGTTCGGGTCGTCCGCGTTCGTGCTGCGCGGTGCCCAGCCGTTATCGCAGATGTAAAGGAACACCGTGTTGTCCGTCAACTCGCGATCGTCGACGAGTTTAACCAACTCGCCGCAGGTCTCGTCGAACCACTCGCACATGGCGTAGTACTTGGCGACGTCCGCCGGCCGACCTTCTTGGGTGTACTTCTCAAGGAGTCGCTTCGGCGGGTTGTGCGGCGTGTGAGGCAGGAACGGGGCGTACCACACGAAGAACGGCTTGTCTTCCTCGATCGCGTGGTCCATAAAGTCGGCGATCGGTTTCATGGACGCGGGGATGTCCGAGCCTTCACTTTTGCGCGGGGCATCGGCGGGTCGACGGCCGATGAGCAGCCCCGCGTCGCCGTGGCGCCCGCCGCGCTTGGGGTCGCCGTGCGTCATGCCGTGGGTGAATCCGCCGTCGGCGTAGCTGCCTTCCCACCATTTGCCGGACTGGTGAGCGAGGTAGCCGTTGGCGACGAGCATCCGAATCATGGACGGATGGGTGTGGAACCGCTCGGTGACTTTAGCGCTGAGTTTAGCGCGATCGCGCATGCCATCGACATCGTTGCCCGTCACGCCGTGATCATGCGGATAAAGCCCCGTCACCATCGTCGCCAACGACGGGCGACACAACGGCGACGCGACGTACCCCCTCGGAAACAACAGGCTGCGTCTAGCCAGCGCGTCCAGATGCGGCGTCTGGATCTCGGGGTGACCCATGAAGCCGTAGTCGGCCCAGCCCTGATCGTCGGACAGAATCAGCACGATGTTCGGCGGCTTCTGCTCGCCAAAACTCGGCAGTGCCAGCAACACAAGCAGAAAGAAAGTAACGATTGCTCTCACGATAAGCCTCTCTAAAAAAATACAACGGCATACATCTTACTCGGTCGAGGCGAACCGACTCAATCGCCGCGACTCGCATAAGAGACCCACTCCAGGCACAACCCCTGCGGTGGCAGCGTCGGGCCCGCCAGCCGACGGTCGGCCGTCTTCAGGATCGCATCGATCTGCTTGGGCGGGAAGCGGCCGCGGCCGACCTCGACCAGCGTCCCCGCGATGATGCGCACCGAGTTGTAGAGAAACCCGCTGCCCTGCACGGTCATGTGGACTTCGTCGGGGTGCGTCGGATCGACAAAGGCCATGCAGTCGTAGATCGTGCGGACCGTCGACTCTCGGCCGTGGCCCGCGGCGGCGAAGCCCTCGATGTCGTGCGTGCCGATCAGACGCCGGGCCGCATCGTTCATCTTCAGCACGTCCAACTCCGCGCTGAAGCAGTGATACACCGCGTTGCGTGACCAAAGCGGCCGCTTCTGCGCGTTGTAGACGCGGTAGAGATATTGCTTATTCGTCACATCGCCGATCACATCGAACCCACTCGGCACCACCTCGGCTCGCCGCACCTCGACGTCCTCGGGCAGCCGCGCATTGATCGCCTGAGGCATCCGATCGATCGGGATCGTGGTCTCGGCATCGAACATCGCCACCTGCCCCAACGCGTGCACGCCGCTATCCGTCCGCGAGGCCCCCATCAGGCGCAGTTGATCCTTCGGCGTCCCCAGCAAACGGACCAACACCGACTCCAACTCCCCCTGCACGGTGCGCAGCGGTTCTTCATCCGGCGGCTCCTGCTTCTGCCAACCATGGAACGCGCTGCCGTCGTAGGCGAGGGTGATTTTGTAGCGTTGTGCACTCATGACGAATAGAAAAGAACGATACCAAGTAGTAGGAAAAACCACGCTAACCAAAATAGCCAGCGTCCCCATCCTCTTGTCATCCAGCGAAGAATGAATCCGTTGCCGACGCTCACCGAGGCTTCGGTCAAATTTTCATCTTTTGGCTGCAAACCTTGAACCATCAAGCCGCTGACCACAGCAAGAGTAAAAAAGAGCGCTACAGCAAGCAGTGTAAATGCAAAGCCTTCCAAGAAGCTCGAAATATAGAAGTCAGGCATAACGGCATCTGGCTCGGCGAGAAAATACATCCCAAAAACCAGCCAGACAAACAATGCGATTGGGATCATGCGCAGTGGGCTACGAAGCAACTTAGCAATTGCACCCGTTCCTGTTGTCGCAGTAACCCAGTAAAGCTCTTTCTGTGCTTCATTCAGCATCAGGTGGGTACCGCATTCGGAGCATTCATGAGCTTCTTGATTGCCTCGCAAGTCATATCCGCACTGTGGACAGACTTGAAAAGGATTCGAGTCTTCTGTGGTCATTTCGTAAGTGGGCTGTCCTTGCCGGTCATGACCGCACGACCAGCAAAACGCCATCGTCGGATCAACGCGCTCACCGCAGTGCTTGCAGAGCCAGGCTTTTGGCGTTGTTTCGTTCAACCCCGGATCAACCTTTCATGGACTCCGGATCCACCCCGATCGATTCACACCACGCTTTGTACGCGATCGGGCTGATCTCGCTGGGTTTGATCTCGCTCTTGCCGCCCCAGAAGACGTTGGTGTAATCGACGGGGATGCCGGCTTCTTCGAGGTGTTCATCGATCGCGGCCTTGTGGGCCATGACGAGGTCTTTGTCCGTGCCGTGGCTGACGCCCATGATGTTGACGTTGGAGAACTCTTCGCCGCCCTCGCGCCAGTAGGCGTGGGTCATGCAGTGGTGTCGGCCGACCTCTTTGCCGGCTTCGATCTCTTTGCCCGCGGGTACGCGCCAGTGAAAGAGCGCGTTGAACTTGGTGACGCGCTGGCCGTCCTTATGGGCCTTGACGTGTTCGAGGAAGGTCGAGAAACGCCCGACCAGCTTGCGCTCAGCCAAGGACTCGGCAACCTTGCAGAACGCATCGAGGGTGACGCCCGCTTCATCGGCTCGGGCCTGCCAGAGATTGGGCGTCAGTTCGCTCGGCTCGAACTCGCGCTTTAGCGACATCAGCACCTGCCACTCGTGGTCGTTCAAGTCGACGATGGTGGTATCCAGGACGCGGCCGGGCTCGTCGGTCCGGCTACCCGGTTCCAGGCCCTTGCGACGCACGTGGCCGACGCCGAGCATGAACAAACGTTTCGCGGGCAGCAGTTTGTAACGCTCGGCCCCGGTCTTCTCCATCAACAGCGCACAGTGCTTCTCCATGCTGTACTTGCTGGGCACCTTGAGCGTGGTCCAGAGTTTGTAGTCGCTGCCGCGCGTCTCCTTGTCCGTCGTGCGTAAGACGACGTGCCCGGAGAACGGGTCCTCGTTGAACATGTAGTCGAAGGCTTCGAGCAGTTTCTTCGGAGGCACCTTCCAGGCGATCAGCGCCCCGGGCGCGAGCGAGGTCGAGAGCATCGTCTGTCGGACGCGTCGGATGGTCCCGGCCTCGAGCATCGCGCGGATGCGCTTGATGACCGTGGCGAGATCGACGCCGGACAACTCGGCGATGTCTTCGAGAGGCGTGCGTGTGAAGCCCGCGATGCGATCCTCGCTGACTTCGAGGATCTGCTTGTTGATCGGGTCGTCGATGCTGACGGGCACGTCGCGGTCGGTGTCGGTAGGCATAGCCAGATTGTAGTTGAGCGATCACCCTTTGGGTGATTTTCGGGCGGATAAGCGTCACTTGGAGGTGCGTTGAAGCCGACCGAAGGCGGCCGCTCCATGCGCTGCGATCAGTACGACATCCCGTCGTCGCGGAGGTGGATCTTGGGTTCGAAGGGCGGGGTGTAGCCGGCGTTGCGGAGGACGCCGACGAAGATGTCGTGATCGCCTTCGACGTCCATGTGGCAAACCAGTTCGCACTCCATGTAGGATCGGGAGGCGGCGAGGATGGGGAGTTTGGCAAGCACCGGCTTGATGAGTTGTTGCCCGAGGAAGGGGTCGTCGCCGAGGTCGACCTGCCCGCCGAACTTTCGGATGTGCCGGCCGTCCTCGGTGCCGAGTTGGCAGAGGCCGAACTGCCGAGACTCGCTGATGAGGGGCATGATGGGCGTGCCCTTCTGGATGCTGATCGACACCATGGGCGGCTCGAAACAGCACTGCTGCACCCAGCCGACGAGTACGCCGAGCCGACGGTCTTCGTGCGCGGCGGTGAGGATGTACAGGCCCGACGGGATCGCGCCGAGTGTCGATGCCACGGCGGCGCGTTGCTGTTCGTCCATCGGGGGGTGCGTTGGATTGGCCATCGAGTCTCGCCCCAAAACTGCGGTGCTGCAACACAATACGCAAAGCGTCGGCCGACTGCAATCGGGCGCGTCGCGTCGAGGCGTCGAACAGGCCCGTCGCGGCCTTGGGATCAAGCGATCAAGCGACCGAGCGGGCTACACTGTCCGCATGACAACGCGATCTGTCATCTTCGATCTCGACGGCACGCTGCTCGACACGCTGCGCGATCTGTGCGCGTCCGCGAATCACGCGCTGCGCACCGTCGGCCGACCCACACACCCGCTCGACGCCTATCGCACGCTCGTCGGCCAGGGCGTGCGCAACCTGTTCATCGACGCGCTCGGGCCCGAGCATCAGGACCTGCACGGCTCGGCCGTCGCCGCCTTTCATCAACACTACGCCGAGCATCGATTCGACACGACCGCGCCCTACCCCGGCATCTGGAAGATGCTCAAGACGCTCGAATCGCGCGACATCAAACTAGGCGTCCTGAGCAACAAGCCGCACGAGGCGACGATCGATGTCGTCGATCGATTTTTCAGCGATATCCGATGGGACGTCGTGCGTGGTCACAAGCAAGGCACCG
>JBMYUK010000010.1:0-16704 GCA_049605275.1 Phycisphaeraceae bacterium | reverse complement strand
TCGTCCTTCGGCCGCTTCGCGAAGCGCGTACCCGAGGTGTAGTCCATGGAATTACTGACGTCGACCAACACCATCAGGTCCAGGTTCGTCTCGCGGACGTACTGCTTGAGGTACAGCTTGTCCGTCTTGGCCATCACCTTCCAGTCCAGGAAGCGTGGGTCGTCGCCGGGCACGTACTGGCGGTGCTGGGCGAACTCGACGCTGAACCCCTGCATCGGTGAGCGGTGCATCCCGGTCATCAGGCCGTCGACGATCATCCGCGCGCGAAGCTCGAGCGACCCGACGCGCGCGAGCGTCTCGGGGTCGAGGTAGGACGTGAAGGATGCGGTGGAGGTGGGCATCGGATACCTGTGGATCAACAACGGCGTTTAGCGGTCGCCCTTGCGCGACTTAAGCCACGCAAGCGTGGCCGCTAAACGGTTTAGTGCAGCACCGCTTCGGCCTGCGCGTCGCTGCTCGCGTCGACTTTGATGTGCTCGAGCAACTGCGATATGAGGTCGTCACTGGTCACGCCGTCGGCTTCGGCGGCGAAATTCGTGAGGATGCGGTGGCGCAGGACGGGGAGCGTCACGGCCTGGATGTCTTCGGGCTCGACGTGGGTTCGGCCGTGCAAGAGCGCATGGGCCTTGCCCGCGAGGATGAGATTTTGGCTCGCGCGCGGGCCGGCCCCCCAGCGCAGATAATTGGCTAAGAAGTCCGGCCGAGGATCGGGCTCGCCCTTGGCGGGGAAGCGGGTCGCGCGGACCAGCCGCAGCGCGTACTTGACGACGTGGTCGGCCACGGGCACGTCGCGGACGACGTCCTGGATCTGCAAGACGCGCTCGGCCGTGAGCACGTGCTCGATCGTCGGCTTGTTGCGCGAGGTGGTGCGCTTGACGATCTCCAGTTCCTCGGCCTCGGTCGGGTAGCCGACCTTGATGTTGAACATGAACCGGTCGAGTTGCGCTTCGGGCAAGGGGTACGTGCCTTCCTGCTCGATGGGGTTTTGGGTCGCGAGCACGAAGAAGGGTTGGGGGAGCGCGTGCCGCATGCCGCCGGCGGTGACGTGGTGCTCCTGCATGGCTTCGAGGAGCGCGGCCTGGGTCTTGGGCGGGGTTCGGTTGATCTCGTCGGCGAGGATGACGTTGGCGAAGACCGGGCCCTTGACGAAGCGCATCTCGCGGTGGCCGGTGGTTTTGTTTTCCTCGATGACCTCCGTGCCGGTGATGTCCGAGGGCATGAGGTCGGGCGTGAACTGGATGCGGTTGAACTGCAAGGACAGGGTCTGCGCGACGGTGGAGACGAGCAGGGTTTTGGCCAGGCCCGGCACGCCGACGAGCAGGCCGTGGCCCTTGGTGAACAGGCAGATGAACAGCTGTTCGATGACCTGGTCCTGGCCGACGACGACCTGGCCGACCTGGGTCTTGAGGCTGGCCGCGGCTTGGCTGACTTCCTGAATGAGATCGGGGTTGGCGTCGGGCGATTGCGATTGAGACATGCGTGGGCCTTTCGGGATACGTCAAGCGGCGATCGAGTATAGCCGTGGGTCGGTGGGATCGGTTGAGGCTGGGCTTGAGACGGCGGGATTGGGGACGGTTGGCGGGTAGGCTGTTCGCGGTGTTGTGCAAAGGCTGTCGGGCTATGATCGGGGCATGCCGGAGTTGCCCGAGGTCGAGTGCGTGCGGCGGTCGCTGGCGCGGCTGGTGGAGGGACGCCGGGTGTCGTCGGTGCGCGTCAATCGGGCGGGCGTGATTCGAGGATCTGGGTCGGACGCGGCGCTGTTGGTCGGCGACGTCGTTTCGAGGGTGCTGCGTCACGGCAAGCAACTTGCGATCGTCGGCGAATCGGGCGGTGTCGTGTCGGTTCATCTGGGCATGTCCGGTCAGCTTTGCGCGACGGGGAATGCGGGTGACGCCCTAACGCAACGCACCGCGTCGCGGATCGGTTCGATGAAGGCAAAGCCGGAGGCTTTCCCGGCCCACACGCACGTGGTCTGGCGCTTGGAGAGCGGGCTGGTCGTGCGGTTCACCGATCCGCGTCGGTTCGGTGGGTTGTGGACGTTTGCGTCGGAGGCGGCGCTGGTCGCGGAGCGTTGGTCTCGACTCGGGCCGGATGCGCTGTGGATCGGGCCGGCGGCGCTGGGTCGCGGGCTCAGCGGGACGCGTCGGTGTCTCAAAGCGGCGCTGCTGGATCAGCGCCTCGTCGCGGGGCTGGGCAACATCTACGTCGACGAGCTGCTGTTCGGCGCGGGGCTGCACCCGCTGTCGCGAGCCGATCGCTTGCCCGGCGATCGCTTGCCGAGCCTGGTGCGGCGGATGCGGACGCTCTTGCGCGGCGCGATCGAGCGCGGCGGGTCGAGCCTGCGCGACTATGTCGACGCCGACAATCGTGCGGGTCAGCAACAAACCCGTCACCGGGTGTACGGCCGGGCGGGTGAGCGTTGCAAACGCCGGGGGTGTCGCGCGCGGATCGAATCGGATCAGATCGCGGGGCGGACGACCTGCTGGTGCCCGAGTTGCCAGCGGCTGTGATCGGCCGCAACCACCGGCGGCGGTGCGATTGGATTGAAGAGAGAAAGACTTTATGAATTTCTTTCTTCCTCATAAACCGTTGTCGTTTCGTGGATAGTTCTCCTCGCTGCTCGTAAACCACCCTTCCACAGTCGTTTATATACGGTGAAGCGAAGGCAAGACCTGACGGTTGGCTGGCGGTTCGCGTCGGCGGGCGACGCATAACCGCGGTTCAGCGACGCGCATCGCAGGTTTGGTGGGTGTCGAGCACGGTCTGAGCGGGCGGAGCCGTCGCCTGTGGCACAGCAGCGGCGCGCTTGTCCACCTTTTATCCACCGAGAAAAAGCCTTGGTATCGATGTCGTGTTCGCGCACGAAATCTTGTAAAACGCGGGCAAAACTTTCACCCGCCGATGCCGTCGGATAGGATTTGGATCGTGTCGCCGACCGAGGCGTCAGACTTGAGCCTGGATCTGCTCGTTGAGTTGTTGAACCTGAGCGGCGTAGGTCGCGTCGGTTTCGCTTCGGCCATCGACGGTCTTGATCGAGTGCATGACGGTGGTGTGGTCGCGTCCGCCGAAGTATCCGCCGATCTCTTCGAGCGAGAAGCGGGTGTTCTTGCGGGCCAGCCACATGCAGATCTGCCGTGGCTCGGTGATGGACTTGTGCCTTCGTCGGGACTGAAGGTCCTGGAGCTTGACGTTGTAGAACCGGGTGACCGCGTCGATGATGACCTGGAGGGTGACCTGGTTGTTGCGGGGCGCGGGCGCGTCGGCGCCGAGCATCTCGCGGGCGAGGTCCATGCCGATGGGCAGGTTTTGGAGCTTGGCGTGGGCGATGAGCTTGGTGATGGCGCCTTCGAGTTCGCGGGCGTTGGTGTCGATTCGGCCGGCGATGAGTTCGATGACTTCGTCGGGCACGGCCACGCCGCGCAACTCGGCCTTGGCTTTGAGGATCGCGATCCGGGTCTCGAAGCAGGGCTTGCCGACCTGTGCGACCAGACCCCAGTTGAACCTGCTGACCAGTCGCTCTTCGAGTTTGGGGATTTCGTTTGGCGCGGCGTCGGAACTGAGCACGATCTGTTTGTCGCGTTGGTAGAGCTCGTTGAAGGTGTGGAAGAACTCTTCCTGGCTTCGCTCTTTGTCTGCGAGGAAGTGGATATCGTCGATGACGAGCATGTCGACGTGGCGGTAGCGGTGATGGAAGTCGGACATCTGCCCGCTGCGGACGCATTCGAAGAACTGATTCATGAACGCGTCGCAGGAGACGTAGAGGATCTGATGATCGGGGTTGGCGTTGAGGATTTTCTGGCAGATGGCCTGGAGGAGGTGGGTCTTGCCCAGACCGACCCCGCCGTGGATAAAGAGCGGGTTGTAGGCCGTGCCGGGCTGATCGGCGACGGCGACGGCGGCGGCGTAGGCGAGCCGGTTGTTGGGTCCGGAGATGAAGTTGTCGAACGAGTAGTCCGGGGAGAGGACCATGGGCTCGGCGTCGTAGTCGCCGACCATGTGATCGGGCAGGGGTCGTGGGACGGCGGTGCCCCCTGAGGTTGGTTTCACCGAGCCGACGAGCGCGGGCTGCTTGAGGTTGGCCGAGCGCGTGGTTTCGCTGACGAATCGCACGCCGACGAGCGCGCCGGTGGCGTGCTGCGCGGCTTCGTTGAAGGGCTCGAGGCACTTATTCTGCAGGTAATTCTGCTGCACGTTGGTCGCGGTCTGGATCTCGAGCCAGCCCGAGTCCATGCCGACGGGCTCGAGTTCTTCGAACCATTGTCGGCAGATCGCTCCGTGATGGTCACGGAGGTAATCCATTAGACGCTGCCACTGCGCGCTGTCCAGTCGGGTCATCGCGGCTCCGGTATCTCGGTTCACCATCATCGACCGAAGCGTCACACAGGGCGGGGTCGGGCTGGGGCTGCCGCGGTGGGCCTGAACGCTTCGGCGCAGAAATCATTTACGCAATACGCAACGTACCCTTTGCACCGTCGCCGTGTCAATACAACCTCTCCACATTTGCCAGCTTGACAAGCGTGTGTTTTTCTTTCACGCCGATTCTCACGCCTCACGCGTTGCTGCAAGGATTGCGGTGTAGGCGTGCGTCGTTTTTTCAACAAACTGTTCACGCAAGAGGCGGCGTTGTGGAATTCTTCGGCGGGCCTCGACGCGAGGGTGTTGTGTCCACGCGGGTGGCCGTTGCGCTTATCGGTATGATCGTTCATGATGACCCTGCGTCGCAAGCTGATGATTGTGTTGTTGTTGACGGCGGTGTTGCCGATGCTGGCGGTGCGCGCGGTGCAGGCTTTTTCGATTTATCGCTTGCAGAACGAGGTCGCCGACGACATGCGCGAGCGCCTGAACGACGAGGCCGAGCAGGACATGCGCCGCACGGTCGAGGGGTACGCGAACTCGTTGGATCAGCTCGGGCGATTGGGTTTGTCGCTGCTGAATAACCAGGCGCAGCAGGTGACCTTTCGCCTGATCGGCCCGCCGCCGCGCGAGCGGTTGAAGATTCCGAGCGTTCGGGAGTTTGCGCGTTACGAGTCGATGGACGACGGGCCCTACGCGATCGAGCCGAGCATGCGCCACGCGGTGGTGACCTCGACCGGCGAACTCGAGCCGCTCTTGGTGAGTTACGACACGCAGGTGTACCTGTCGTTCGATCCGGAGGTGACCAACGACGCGGGCCGGGACGTCGATAAGCTCGCGAACATGACGCGGGTCTACCGCGAGCTGTACGAGAAGTTTGACGAGGCGATCCTCTGGCAGTACACCAGCCTCGAGAGCGGGATGCATTTTTCGTATCCGGGCAAGTCGGCGTTTGCTGCGGACTACAACCCGAAACAGCAGCCGTGGTACGAGCGCGCGGTGTCCGCTCGGGCGGCGATCACGAGCCAGCCTTACGTCGATGCGGCGACGGGGCAGCTGGTCATCACGCTCGCTCGGCCTGTCGCGGGCCGGGGTCAGGCTCTCGCGGGAGTCACGGCGATCGACCTGCGCGTCAGCGCGCTGCTGGACCCCAACGAACTGAACACCGACTGGGCGAACGAAGCGAGCGTCATCGTCGTCGCCAGCCACCCCGCTCGTCTGCGGCAATTCCCAAGCGGGCCCCGCGCACAGAATCGGCCGAGTAACCGCGCCGCTCGCCCCGACTCGCCCGATCGCGACCGGGATCGCCGCGCCCCGTTACCGCGTCAACGCCTCGGCCCGGGCAACGACGACAACGACGACCAGGTCGCCGACACGTCGTATCCCGCGGACGTCTACGTCGTGGCCGACACCGCGCAGAAACAGTCCGAGCGGCTGAGTCAAGACGCGCTGGAGACGGTGCAATTCGACCGCGTATCCGACCGCGAGCTCGTCACCGACGACCTGGTCGCCGGCCGATCCGGGGTCCGCCGCGTCACGATCGCCGGCCAAGACCGCATGATCGCCTACGGACGCATCGGAAGCGGCAGCGAGGGCCGACCCGTCTTCGCGATGATCATCGCCCCGACGCAGACGATTCAAAAGCCGGCCGAGCTCGCGATCGCGCAGATCGACGAAGACCTCACCGCGTCGCTGGTCAACACCGGCGGGATCCTGATCCTGCTGCTGCTCGCCGTGCTGCTCACCGCTTTTGTCATGTCGTTTCGTCTGACCCGGCCGATCGTGAAGCTCGCCGACGCCGCTCGATTAGTCGCCGGCGGCAACCTCGACGCGCGCGTCTCGGTCGATCGGCGCGACGAGCTCGGCCAACTCGGCGACGCGTTTAACGAGATGGTCCCGGCCCTGCGCGATCGCATGAAGATCCGAGAGTCGCTCGCCGTCGCCATGCAGGTCCAGCAGAGCCTCCTGCCCGCCGCCCCGCCCAAGCTGCCCGGCCTCGACATCGCCGGCCACAGCGAATATTGCGACGAGACCGGCGGCGACTACTACGACTTCATCGAACTCGACCAACTCGGACCCAACACCGTCGCCCTGGCCGTCGGCGACGTGACCGGCCACGGCATCGCCGCGGCGCTACTCATGGCCACCGGCCGAGCCCTCATCCGATCGCACGCCAACACGACACACGCGCTCGGCGAGGTCTTCTCCGCCGTGAACCGACAACTCTGCGACAGCGAGTTCACCGGCCGATTCATGACCCTCATGTACCTTGTCGTCCAGAGCCCGGACGAACCCGGAAATCCCATGGCCCTGCGATTCCTCTCCGCCGGCCACGACCCCATCGAGGTCTACCGCCCGGCCGAAGACCGATTCATCGAACTCGACGGCCACGACATCCCCCTGGGCATCGACCCCAACTGGCAATACAAAGAAGAGACATCCGACGCGCTCCGCCCCGGCGACGTGCTCGTCGTCGGCACCGACGGCATCTGGGAGTGCTTCGACCAAGACGATCAGCAATTCGGAAAGGACCGCATGCGCGACGTCATCCGCCAATCCGCCTCGCGCGACGCCCAATCGATCGCCCGGGCGATCAGCGCCGCCTGCCGCAACTGGCGCGGCCGACGCGAACAAAACGACGACATCACCCTCGTCGTCGTGAAGCTGGTGGATTAGCGAGCCCTGATGTGTTTTGGGGACAGATGCAGAAACGATCAACGACACAGCTGGTCGTAAGTGTCTTGCCAGTCATCGATCGGTGCGGTGCCTCCGTTACCGTCGATGGCGTCTTCCAACACGCTACACAAGCAGCGAACGCGTTGTCGACCGTCACCCTCGGTGATGAATCGACGTCGACACTTTTCTAGTCGCTCTTTTAGGCTGTCTAGTTCCTCGTCGTCATAGGTTGAAACGAGCGTCTTTGCCTGGCGAGCAATTTGTTTTTGATCGATCCCACTTACCGCGCGGTTGTAGCTAATGCCTAGCTGTGCAGCGGAAGTTAAAGCCGAGATGATGGTTGCAACCTGGGTCGCAAGTTCGAGATTCGGCATTTTGATCGCCCTTGAATGCTTGGATCTTTAAGCAGAAAAGTAGCCTAAAACACCGGCTGGGCTTCGTCTTTGGGGACGATGACGATCATGCGCGGGTCGTCGCAGGGTGGCAGCGTGTCGCGCAGGTCGTTGGCGTTTTCGACCGTAGACTCGGGGTAGACTTCCTGGAGCACGCTGGCGAGCAGCGGCCCGCTCATCTCGCCGCGTAGGTGCAGCGGGAGGATCTCCATCTCGGGCATCATCGGATAGCCCGGCTCGACGAAATAGGGGTAGTCGTGTTCGTACTCGAACGGGCCGTAGGCCGTGGCGTATCGGGGATAGAAATGGGCGTGGTCGTCGGGGATCTCGGGCAGGCTGCCGAGCGCGTTACTGAGCAGCAGCGCGATCGCGGGGATCGCGACGCCGAGGTGCCAAACCTTGTATCCCTGTTCGCCTCGCTTGCTTCGGTTGAATAGCAACATGGCTCTGTTCATCTCCGTGCCGAGGGGCGGCACATCCCGGTCAGGCCTGGGCCACTGTAGGTCCGGATTCGCGGGACCGCAATGGTTTTGACCTGTTTTTATCGCGGCGAGCAGGCCGGCGTTTCGTTCTCCAACATTCAGACCGTCTTCGGCCCAAAAAGTTTCACGATTCATCGCGTTTTCACGGTTTTTCCAGCGATTTTTTGCTCGATGGGCTCCGATCAAGCTACCCTTAAGTCGGGAATACCCGCCGCCGTAATCCAGTTGTATGACGGGTCGGGCCCGCCATCCCCAAGGACCAACGCCATGATCGCTCCGGTATTGCCAGAAAACGAAAACGAACGTCTCGCGTCGCTGCACGCTTTGCAGCTGCTCGACACGCCGAGGGACCAGCGCTTCGATCGGATCGTCGAGTTGACGAAAACGGTGTTGGAGGTGCCGATCGCGTACATCGCGCTGATCGATTCGGATCGTCAATGGTTTAAGGCGAAGGCGGGCATGTGCGACGCGGCGACGCAGACCTCGCGCGACGAGTCGTTTTGCGGGCACACCATCTTGCAGGACACGCCGCTGGTGATCGAGGACGCGCTCAAGGACGCTCGCTTTTTCGATAATCCGATGGTGACCGGCGAGCCGTACGTCCGCTTCTACGCCGGGCATCCCTTGCAGAGCGAATCGGGTCACAACATCGCGACGCTGTGCGTGGTCGATTCGTCGCCGCGCTCGTTCAGCGACGCGGACATGGAGAAGTTTCGCCGTTTAGCATCCCTGGCCGAGCACGAGTTGACGATGCTCGGCGTGATCGCGACGCAGCACGAGATGATCGAGACGCGCAACGCGCTGGTCGCGTCCCAGCAGGCCCTGGCTCACGAACTTGCCGAGGCCGCGGATTACGTCACGCAATTTCTCCCGCCGCGCGAGGTCGGCATCAACGAGCCGGTCCACCTCGACTATCAATTCATCGCGTCCTCGCGCCTCGGCGGGGACCTCCTGGGCTACCACGACATCGACGACGACCACCAGGCGTTCTGGCTCCTCGACGTGACGGGCCACGGCGTGGGCGCGTCGCTCTTGTCCGTCTCTGCGGGCAATGCGATCCGTTCGGGCCAACTCAACGCCGACCCGCGCGACCCCTCGGCCGTGGTTCAGACGCTGAACAACGCTTTCCCCATGGAGCGGAACAACAACAAATTCTTCACCATCTGGTACGGCGTGTACCGCCGATCGACGCGAACCCTTTCCTACGCCGCGGCCGGCCACCACCCCGCCACCCTCATCGATGCCGACGGCAATCGGCAAAGCCTCGGCGTGCCCGGGCTCATGATCGGCGTCGTGCCCGACAACGTCTACCAATCCCAGAGCACCCGCGTCACGCCGGGCAGTCGGCTGTACCTCTACTCCGACGGACTCTACGAAATCCGCGGCGGGAACGAAGATCAACTCCTCGGGCTCGACGGCCTGACCGACCTCCTCGCCGAGGCAAACCGCGGCAACTGCTCCAAGACCCGGCTCGAACACGTCGTCGCCAAAGTACGCGCCTACCAACACGGCGAGGAATCATTCACCGACGACGTCTCGCTGCTCGAAGTCTCGTTCGTCCGGTGACGCCACCGCACAGCCCGGCACGACTCCGTGGCGCGTTCTACTTTACGATGGTCGCATGCAACACGACGACCGCCTGACGCTGATCGAAGAAAAGCTCGCGCATCTCGAAAAATACGTCGGCGACCTCGACGACGTCGTCCGCGATCTCGGCGCCCGCGTCGCGGCACAGAAAGACGGCGTCACCGCGGTCCGCAAGATGCTCGAAGACCACCTCAGCGAGGCCGACGGCCCGACCGACCCGATCGACGACAAACCCCCGCACTGGTAACTTCTTCGCGATGTTCAGTGTCACATGGATCGGTAAAACAAAGTTGCATATCGGTCACCGAACCAAAGACCCCTTACGTTTCAAAATAGAAGAACCCGATGAATACACGCTTGCCACTGATCCGTTCGATTCGTCTTGTCCTACTCGCTCTGTCGATCGGTCTGTCCGGTGGGTTCGCCCCGGCCGCTCGCGCTGCAGACGAGCCGCCCAACGTGCTGTTGATCGCGATCGACGACCTCAATGACTGGATCGGTTGTCTGGGCGGACACCCCCAAGCCACGTCGCCGAACATCGACCGACTCGCGCAGCGCGGTGTGCTCTTCACCAACGCGCACTGCCAGTCGCCGGTGTGCAACCCCTCGCGCGCGAGCATGATGACTTCGCTGTACCCCGAGACGACGGGCATCTACTTCTTGAGTCCGCCGATCGAGAAGTCGCCGGTCGCGAAGCGGGCGAAGGTGATGCCGAGCCGTTTTGTCGAGGCGGGCTACGAGGTCGTGGCCGCTGGCAAGCTGTTCCATAACCACGAGAACAAGAAATTCTTCCCGACCTACGCAGGCAACTTCGGCGGCTTCGGACCCTATCCGCAGGACAAACTCAGCCCCTTCCCCGGCCACCCGCTCTGGGACTGGGGCTTATACCCCGAAGAAGACGAACAGACACCCGACTACAAGATCGCGTCGTGGGGCATCGAACAACTTCAACAAGAACACGAAAAACCGCTCTTTCTCGCCACCGGGTTTTACCGCCCGCACGTCCCGCACTACGCCCCGCAGAAATGGATGGACCTCTTTCCACTGGACGAAGTCCAACTGCCCTGGACCGAAGACGGCGACCTCGACGACCTCTCCGAGTACGCGGTCAACCTGACTCGGCTCAAGCACGTCGCGCCGACACACGAGTGGGTCGTCGAAAACAACGAGTGGAAGCCGCTGGTACAGACCTACCTCGGCTGCGTCGCGTTCGTCGACGGCCAGGTCGGCCGATTACTCGATGCGCTCGATCAAAGCGCTTACGCGGACAACACGATCGTCGTGCTTTACTCCGACCACGGCTTCGAACTCGGCGAAAAAGAACGCTGGGCCAAGCGCAGCCTGTGGGAGAACAGCACCCGCGTCCCCGTGATCGTCATGGGGCCGGGCATCGAAGGCGGGCAAATCTGCCGCAAGCCCGTCGAATTAATCGACCTGTACCCGACGCTCCTCGACCTCACCGGCCAACCCGCCGACCCCATGCACGAGGGCCAATCGCTGGTCCCACTGCTAAAAGATCCGCAAGCCGATTGGTCGCATCCCGCGCGGACGAGCTTCGGCCCGGGCAACGTCGCCATCGCCACCGAAGGCTATCGCTACATCCGCTACGCCGACGGCTCGGAAGAGTTCTACGACCACGCGACCGACCCGCACGAGATCACGAATCTCATCAACGACGACGCCTACCAAGCGAAGATCAAAGCCCACCGCGAACACTTGCCCGAAAGCTACCACCCGATCCTGGGCAGAGGTTCGACCGGGCACAAAGCCTTCGAAGCCGCGTCCATGCCGTGATCGATCATGAGTAATAACAGGATGCCCGCGATCTCGTCAGGCCGATAGCGGCGTGCAGAACCAGCCGGTTTCTTTGCCGAGCGTGACCTGTTGCAGCAGGTGCAGTCGGACCTGGCCGGGGAGCTTGCCGACGAGTTGGCCGGCGTGTTCGGTGAGCAGGTGCAGGACCGGAGCGGCATCGACGAAGTCGCGATCGCGCTGCGTGAGCGCGAGTAGTTCGAGGTGGTCGGCGACCCATCGCCCGGCGGCGACCAGCCGCATCACGTCTTCGGAAACGACTCCCGACCCCTTTTTCAGCAGGTGCACCGTGCCCTCGGCGTCCACGGCCAATTGCGTGTCGGGCTGATCGGGAATGCGCGCGTCGAGCACGACAGGCCGATCGAGCGCGGCGGGCCCCTGCGCGAGCAGCGCGACCAGGTCGAGCTCGGGCTCGGGCGTGAGCACTCGCGGCGTCGGCGCGGGGCGCATCGGCTCCGCGACAGATTGCGCCGTAATGGTATCCGACACCTTATGTGTGGTATGTCGACTCGCGTCAGCAGTCGGAGACCGACGGGCTCCGGACGCGGAAGCCGCGGCGGGTCGAGCGGTCTTAGCGGCGCGGTCATCGGGTGTCTCGAGGCCCTCGGCGATGACGGGTGCTGCGGCGGTAGGTCTGGGCTTGGCTTGGCGGAAGCGAGGCATCGGCGCGGGGCGCGAGGCCGCGGTCGGCTGAGGGCGTGCTGCCGGGTCGGGTGGACTCGCGATGCGGGGCGGCTCAGCAGCGGCTTCGTCGGCGTGCTCGGTGTTGACCGAGGGCGTCGGCGTCGGCATCGGCTCGGGCACCTCGAGGGTATCGATCCAGGCGACCAGGCCGGGCCACAGCGCGACCGGGTCGGGGAAGCTGCCGAGGTCGCGGACCTGCACCGGCTGCATCCGCTTGAGGTGGCCGATGAGCTCGACGGGATTGGCCAGGTCATAGGCCAGGCTCTCTGCGATGCGCCGGGTCGCGTCGCGCGAGGCCGACTCGTCGCTGCCCATGACCATGACACCGACGTTTCGGTCGGCCAATCGGGGGTCGGCGAGCACCGCCGCGCGGATCTGCTGACCCGCGGCTGCGATCGATGCGTCGTCCCCGCCGCACAGCAGCGTCCAGTCGTCCAGCGCCGCCAGCCGGGACAGCGTCTGCGGGTCGGTCGTCGGATCGATACGCACGAGGATCGTTCGCGTCGGCGCCTGCTCGCTGCGCACGAGCGCGTCGATCAGACCGACCAGCCCGCTCATGCCCTCGCGCATCGGCGGGATGCGCACCGTCGCCGGCGGCGCGGCCGGCGCGGGCTGTGCCTCGGCCCTGGGTTCGACCAGTTCCAGATCGATCGCCTCGTCGCCCACGTGCAACAGCGCGACCGGCCCCTCGGTCTGCGCGAGCAGCTGTGCGTACTGCGTCAGCCAGGGCCCCGACATCCCCGGTAGGTTGCCCAGCAACACCGCCTCGATCAATGCCTTGGGCGCCGAGGCCTCAGTAATATCAGGTGCCGATGCTTCGATCGCCTCGTCCGATGTCGATGTTCCAGTCGACGCTGACGCTTCAGCAGGCGTCGATAACCCCTCGATCGGCGTCGATGTCGCGACGCTGTCAGGCATCGCGTCGTCTTCGGTCAGCCGCAGCATCGGGTGGCTGTCGTCGACCTCGTTCGCAAGATGGTCGGCGAAGTCGCGATCGATCGATTCGGTCGTCGATGAGGGTGCTGCCTCTTCGTCGAGTTTGGGGTTGAGTTTGATCGGCGCGGGGCCATCGACCGGGCCGGGCGGGTTGGGGTTCTCGCCCGGCGTGGTGAGGTACAGGTCGGCCAGTTCGTCGATCTGTTGCCGGCTGGTGGTGTCGTCCATGACGCGTTGCTGCTTTTTAATTTTGTGTCGGTCTCGGACGGGCGTCCTTGCCGGTCCGAGGTCTGTTTTCAGCCCACTTCGAGAACGCTGTTGAGTTCGCCGAAGGGGTTGGTTTCGGTGGCGGGGTTGTAGGGGTCTTTGACCCACTGGCCGTCGACCACGAGTCGGTAGCGGTATCGGCCGGGCGGGATCTCGATGCAGGTCTGCCAGACGCCGAGCTCGTGGTGCTTGTCCATGGGCGTGGTGGCCGGGTTCCAATTGTTGAAGTCGCCGGCGATGCCGACTTTCTTGCGTCCCTCGCCCGGCTGTACGAAGAGGATGCCCTTGTGCGTTTTACGGAAGCCGTAGAGCTTGTTGAGTTTCTCTTGCAGACCGGGCCGTTCGATCGGCGGCTCGACGGCGGGCGTCTCCGGTGGGAGCGGCCGGATGACGGCTTCGGGCGTCGGCGCGATGGCCGGCTCCGGTGCCGGGGTCGGTGTCGGCGGGATCGGCTTGTCGAGGCCCGCCTCGGCCGCGGGTCGGCTCAGCCGCTGGGTCAACTGCGCGGTGCGAGCGGACAGCTCGCGGGCGCGCTCGACGAGTTCGGCCGCGCGCGACACGTTGGCCGTTTCGGTCGGGTTGGCCTCGGGGCTCGGGGCGGTGCGCAGCGCGTCCGATCGGCCGGGCATCGCCGAGGCGGCGCTCGACTCCGCCCCCGCCGCCACGTCCATCGACGTCGCGGCGGGCACGGTCCCCGGCGGGTTCGCGATCAGCCAGTTCGTCAACTCGTCGAAGTCTTTCATACCCCGCGACGCGCCGTCGTATTCCGTGATCGGTTGGCCGAAGCTCGCAGCTTCCTTCAGCTTCGCGTTGAAGTTGATGACCATCGGCAGGACCTTGTCGCCGAAGTGTTTCTTCAGTTCGCTCAGGATCTCGCGCGCGAGCTTGGTCCGCACGTCGTAGAGCGTGGGCAGGACCTTGAACCGGACGTGGTGGCCGATCTTCGCGGTCAGGGCTTCGATCGTCTGTTCCTGACGGTAGCTGCCTTGCATCGCGAAGTAGCCGGTCTCGACGGGGACGATGACTTCGTCGGCCGCGCGCAGCGCGTTGAAGGTCAGCAGCCCGATCGACGGCGGGCAATCGATGATGCAGTAGTCGTAGCGATCCGCGGCCGGGGCGAGCACCTGGATCAGCCGGCGGTCCCGATCCGCGGCGTTGGCCAGCCGCTGCTCGATGCCGGCCAGCGAGACCGATGCCGGCGCGAGGTCGAGCTGACGCGAGATCTGCCAAACGATGTCGGCGATGCCCACCTGCCCGTCCATCCCGTGGCGAAGCAGGTCCGCGATCGATTGGCCGATCTGCTTGTCCGGCACCGCGAGGCCCAAGGCGCAATGCCCCTGCGGGTCCATGTCCACGAGCAGGGTCTTGTGCCCCCGGGCCGCGAGCGTGGCCGCAAGATTGATCGACACGGTCGTCTTGCCGCAGCCGCCCTTTTGATTGATGATCGCGATGGTGCGCACGCGCGGTGCCCCTTCGTCCGTGATGGGGTCGGGCGGTCCAATCCGCCCGCTGGCCTCAACTACTCTCGACGGGCTCCGCCCGATCGAACAACGTCCTGTCCAATGGGCTTGTAGATCGCCCGATGTCTCTAGTTATCGGGGTTCATCCCGAAACGCCTTGAGGATTTCCCGAAAAGTCCTCGAACATCAGGGTTTTGCCCTAAGGCGCGCCGCTTCGCCGACGTGGTACGGTTTACGGCGATGAACAGCGCCCCGCCCCTGATCCTCGCCAGCCAGTCCCCCCGCCGGGCCCAACTCTTGCGCGAGGCGGGCGTCGCGTTCGAGCAGCGCTCCCCGCCTTACGAAGACCCCGACCAACCGCCCGAGCAACTCGATCCCGACACCGCCGAGGCCTACGCGCTGTCGCTGGCCTATGCCAAAGCGAACAGCCTGAGCGCTACGCTCCGTCGTTCCGGGCTCGTCCTCGCGGCCGACACAATCTGCATCGACGCCCGCGGCGGGCTCATCGGCAAACCGCGCGACGCTGCGCACGCCCGCGCAATCCTCGATTCGTTCATCGATGCCGAGCACCGCGTGCTCACCGCCGTCGCGCTGCTCCAAGTCGCTGGCCGAGGCGAACCGGCTCAGCCGCTCGACTCCTTCGCCGACTCTGCCGTCGTCCGCTTCGGCCAACTCGACCGCGAGATACTGGAGGCCTACCTCGACACCGGCGATTGGCGCGGCAAGGCTGGGGCCTACAACCTTTTCGACCGCCAGGCCGCCGGCTGGCCCATCGACGTCACCGGTGACCCCACCACGGTCGTCGGCCTACCGATGCAGCGATTAAAGCGGCTGCTCCAAACGACTGTTTGAACGTCACGCCAGAGCGCACCCGCCTTTTTCGTTCATCAAAGCCGATTTTAACGACCTCGGTCCTGCGCGCGGCTCGTTTAAGCAGCCGTTTACATCGTCCCTTTCAACTCCCGTTCGCGTCCCCGGCCTTGTAAAGCCAGGAGATTGCGTTTAAGCCGGGGGCTGGCATCCCGATCCCGGTCGGCGATCGATTGCAGCGGCGGATAGACAGAAATTCGCGAGCGCCAACATTTTTCGATGCAAAGACTTGACCTTCAACTATTTTTACGATAATTTCTGTTTTTACAGAAAAAACTTTTCGATACGAAATTCGGAAGATCTACCCCGAGCGAGGCGCACGATGACGCTGACCGACATCCAACAGAAGTTCGTTCTCCACTGGGGCGAGATGGGCAACCGCTGGGGCATCAACCGCACGGTCGCTCAGATCCATGCGCTGTTGTTCATCGCGCCCGACCCGCTCAACGCCGACGACATCGCTCAGACGCTGAGCGTCGCGCGGTCGAACGTCAGCACCTCGCTCAAAGAGTTGCAGGGCTGGGGGATCGTCCAGGCCGTGCCGATGCTCGGCGAACGCAAGGAGCACTTCACCACGCAGTCGGATGTCTGGGAGATGTTCATCGCGGTGCTCGACGAGCGCAAAAAGCGCGAGATCGACCCGACGCTCACGCTCCTGCGTGAGTGCGTCATGGAGGCGGCCGACGCGGGCAAGTCCGAGCAGCACACGCACGATCGGCTTTCCGATTTGTTGAACCTGGTCGAAGTGATGGACGGGTGGTACGGACAGGTGCGCAGCCTGCCCCGCCCGATGTTGATCCGCTTCCTCAAACTGGGCGCGAAGCTCAAGAAGCTGCTCGGCGGCGGATGACGACGCGACCGTACTCAAATGCAGATGACAATTCTGCTTCATCCCCGCGATGCTGCGTCGGCGTCGCAACACCCGGCCGAAAGGAGGCCCACCGTGCTCGCGAACGAATCCCAACTCATCCGCATCTACGTCATCTATCGGTTCGACCTGCCGACGATCGACTCGCGTCACCGGCCGGACCTGACTTCCGTGGCCGCGAACTGAGCGCGGCATGCTTGTCCGGGCCGGGCGCTACCGGGGCGCCCGGCTTGGCTTTGCGTCTTCTGAGATCGCCTACCACTCAAGCGAAAACGAGCATCGCGATGCCCACCGATCCCACCACATTCTTGGTCTTT
>JBMYUK010000009.1:12259-16808 GCA_049605275.1 Phycisphaeraceae bacterium | reverse complement strand
TACCTGCGCCTGGTCCAAGATCATTCGCCTCCGCGCTCGCTGCCGCCGCCCATCACTAGGTCCGCGAGACGACCCGAATCCCCCGGCTCGATCTCGTGGGGCACTTCCTGACCGGTCGTAATATAGCTGACTTTCTTGCCCACGCGTTTCGCGACGTTCAGGATCACGCCGCCGGTCACCGCCTCGTCGAGCTTGGTGAAGATGATCCGATCCGCGTCGACCGCCGAGAAGCGATCGATCGTTTGCAAGAGGACCTTCTGACTCACCGTCGAAGACAAGACGAGATGCACCTCGTGCGGGTCGGCCGCGGCGAGGACCTGCTTCAACTCGACGAGTTTATCCGAGGCTTTCTGCGATCGACCCGCGGTGTCGATCAGGATCGCGTCGAGGTCCTGGTACCCGGCGATGGCCTCGGCGAGTTGGGCGTCGGTGTTCACGACCTTGAGCGGCAGGCCGATGATCCCCGCGTAGGTACGCAGCTGTTCGACCGCGGCGATGCGGTAAGTATCCATCGTGATGAGGCCGACCTTTTTGCTCTGCTTGAGCTTAAAGGTCGCGGCGAGCTTGGCGATGGTGGTCGTCTTGCCCACGCCGGTCGGACCGATGAGCGCGATGGTGCGCGGCCGACCGTCTTTCGGCTTCTCGAGTTGGCCGGCGCATTGCTCGACCGGCAATCGACGGGCGATCTCGTCGTGCACCGCGCGATGGACGAGCGACGGCTCGGACAACTGCTCATCCTTTAAAAAGCCGCTGACCTTCGTCACGATCTCCTCGGCCAGTTCCTCGGCCACCTCCTGCTCGATCAGCTTCAGATAATGCGTGACCAACGGGTCGGGCAACTCGGGCGTGCACAACGAGCCCTCGTCGCTCTTTGCCGCGCTCGAGCCCTTTTGTTGACGCATCATCTTGACCATCATCTGCTTCATCGCCGACAGCTCTTCGGTCAACTGATGATCGCGGGCGGGTTGCTGGATCACCACTTGCGCGGGCGTTTGAAGGTTTACTGGCGACGATGGCGGCGGCACGGGCGACGCCGGCGAGTTGGTGTTTGGCTCGGATTCGGCCGCGACGACTTTGTGCCGATCCGATGTTCTCTGCGGCGGATCGATTCGCTGCGCAGCAGACTTTGCGCCGAGGTCGGCTCGCGCCGCGGCGTAGGTCTTGCGGATCAAGTCGCCGGCGCTCGGCTGCGGCTGGCTCGGCGTCGGCGGCGCCTCGGCCGGGGGCTGCGGACGCCCGGCGGGCATGAGATCGGCCAGCGATTGACGCGGCTGCAGCGAGCGACGGCGGGCGCTCTGATCGGTCTTGCGCTGATACTTCTGAGCGAGCTGTCGGCCATCGGTCGCGGTGACTTCGACGACCTGCCGACCGCCCATGCCGAGGATGCCGCCCTTCTTGTAGCTTCGCGTGTGCAGGATGACGCCGTGACTCCCGTAGGTCTGTTTGACCAGCGCGAGCACCTCGGGCATCGACTTGGCGGTGAAGGTTTTCATAAGCATCCATGCCTTGATTGAGACCTGACCAGAACGCGTTTGCCAAACCATCCATCGTCGGCGTCACGCGGGGAGATGCATCATACCGTCGCGCTCTCGGGCGTTCGCGCAAGATTCGGGTTCGCCGGTGCGCTCTCCATTTGCGCGAGCCCCATCGACTCGACCTCGACACCCTTGCACACCTCGTTGTAGCCGAGCACCGCGGCGTTGGGCAGGTGCGGCTCGATGAGTTTGCGGACCTGTGCGCGGACCTGCGGCGACGCGAGGATGACCGGGTGCCGACCGCTTCGGACCAGTCGATCGACCTCGGCCAAGATTCCGGAGGTGATCTTATTCGCCACGGCCGGGGGCATCGTCATGCTCGTGCCCTCGGTCGAACGTTGGATGAAGCCGTTGATCTGATCTTCCATCGCCGGGTCGAGCGAGACGCAGTACAGCTTGTCGATCATCTTCGCGGTCTCGGGCGCGGCCAGCGGGTCTTCCTGTTCCTGCACGGTGTACTGCCCGCAGATCGTTCGGCGCAGCGCGTTGCGGACGTACTCGGTGAGGACGTCGAGGTCCTTGGTGCGCGTGCCCCAGTCGCCGAGGGTCTCGACGATCGTTTCGAGATCGCGCGCGGGCACGCGCTCGCGTAAGAGGTTCTGCAGGACCTTCTGCAACTCGCCCGGCCGGACGAGCGGTGCTTCGGTCGCGCCGACCTTGCCGAGCACCTCGTCGCAGAGTTTGGGTGCCTTGTCGCGGAGTTGCGTGATGAGGTTGTTCGTCTCTTCGCGGGAGAGCATCTCGTCGGCGTGGTCCTTAACGACTTCCATGAGGTGAGTGGTGACGACCATGCTGGGCTCGACGACGATGTAGTTGAGCGACTCGGCGCGTTGGCGTTGGCCGGCGTCGATCCACCACGCGGGCAGGCCGAAGGCCGGGTCTTTCGATGCGATACCGTTGAGCATGCCGTCTTCTTCGGGCGAGGCGAGCCCGTTGTCGACGGCGAAGTACTGGCCGGGGTAGGCCTTACCGATCGCGACGGTGTTGCCGCGGATTTTGAGTCGGTATTCGTTGGGCGGGAGTTGGACGTTGTCGCGGATGCTGACCGGGGGCATGACCAGGCCCATCTCGGTGGCGAGTTGTCGTCGGCCGTTGGACACGCGCTCGAGCAGGTCCCCGCCCTGGGTCGTGTCCACGAGTTTGACCAGCGCGTAGCCGACTTCGAGTTCGAGCGCATCGACGGTCATCGCCTGCTCGATCGGCTCGGGCGGCTTGGGCGCATCCGCTTTCGCTGCGGCCTGCTGCTCCTGCTCCACGACCTTGCGCGACGCCGCGGCGCTCCGCCAAGCAATCAGCCCCACCGCCACCGACAGCAACAGCAGCGGCATCGTCGGAAGCGGCGTGAACGACAGCATCGCGAGAAAACCGGCGGTGATCCCCAAGGCCGGCGCCTTGCCCGTGAGTTGATCCGTCAGTTCCGCGTTCAGGTTCGCCCGGCTGGACGACCGCGTCACGATCAAGCCCGCCGCGAGCGCGATCAGAAACGCGGGCACTTGCGAAACCAGGCCGTCACCGATCGTGAGCTTCGTGAACACCTCGACCGACTCGCCAAACGTCCAGCCCTTGAGCGCCATGCCGATCGCCAAGCCGCCGACGATGTTGACGATCGTGATGATGATGCCCGCGACCGCATCGCCGCGCACGAACTTACTCGCACCGTCCATCGCGCCGTGGAAATCCGCTTCGTGCTGGATCGTCTCCCGGCGATCGCGCGCCTGCTGCTCGTTAATCAGCCCGGCGTTGAGGTCCGCGTCCACCGCCATCTGCTTGCCCGGCATGCCGTCGAGCATGAACCGCGCCGCGACTTCCGAAATCCGCGTCGCGCCCTTGGTGATGACCACGAACTGGATGATGATCAAGATCACAAACAAGATCACGCCCACCACCGGCTCGGACCCCGCGACGAACTCCGCGAAAGACTCGATTAGCTTGCCCGCAACGCTCATCGCCTCGCTCGGACTCGACGCGTCGGCCGTGAGGATCATCCGCGTCGTCGCGATATTCAGGACCAGCCGGAACATGGTCGTGAACAACAACAGCGACGGAAACACCGAGAAATCCAGCGGCGAATCGACAAAGATCGTCGTCAGCAGGATCAACGCCGCCAACGCGAGGTTCGCCACCAACAGCAGATCGATCACCATCGGCGGCAGCGGCACGATGATGACCGCGAGCAGACTCACCAGCGCAATCGGCACCATCAGGCCACGGTGCTCGTTGACCTTCAAGACCCACTTGGGCATCGGGATAGTCGGGCCATTTGCCATCGTGATTCATCACCCCGCCATCTTGCCGCTGAGGCGGTAGACGTATGCCAGGATCTCCGCGACCGCGGCGTAGTGTTCTTCGGGGACTTCGTCGCCGACCTCGACCACGCCGTAGAGCGCTCGAGCAAGGGGCTTTCGCTCGACGAGCGGGATGCCGTTGGCCGTGGCGATCTGTCGGATGCGCATGGCCATGAAGTCTGCGCCCTTCGCGACGACCTTGGGCGCTCGCATCGTCTCCGAGTCGTACTTTAGGGCGATCGACAGGTGCGTCGGGTTCGTGAGGATGACGTCGGCCTGCGGCACTTGCTGCGCCATGCGCTGCATCGCGAGTTGTCGTGCGACGCGAGCGCGGCGTTGCTTCATCAGCGGGTCGCCGTCCATGTCTTTCATCTCCTGCTTGACCTCCTGCTTGGTCATCTTGAGGTCTTTGGTGTGCTGATACTTCTGAAACGCGAAGTCCAACAGCGCTAGGATCACCAAGAGGCCCGCCAGTTTGAGCGCGAGCATGAACGTCATGTGCCCCGCCGCCGCCGTCGCCGCGCCAACCGTCATCATCGGCAGCGCCGCGATCTCGTCGATCTCCATCACGATCATCACCGTTGCCACCGCCGAGATGATCGCGACCTTGCTGAGACTCATCACCAGTCGGATCGCCGCCCGAGCATCGACCAATCGCTTAACGCCGCTCAGCGGATTCAAACGACTGAACTTCGGGATCAACGGCTTGCCCGTCAGCATCAAGCCTGT
>JBMYUK010000009.1:0-12249 GCA_049605275.1 Phycisphaeraceae bacterium | reverse complement strand
GCCCCGCCGTGACGATCATGCCGACCCCCGCGATGGCGACGAGAAACGGCAGCACCGTCCACCCGGCGAGATTCAAGAGATACCCGCCGATCGTGCCCAGGTCGTCGGCTCGCGTCGGATTCACCGCGTCCGAAGCGCCGAGCAGACGATGCAGCGTCGCCGCCATCGCCTCGAACAACCGCCCGCTCAATAGATAGAGCAAGATGATGGACGCGAGAAGCATCAGCGACGCGGTCAAGTCCGTGCTGCGGGCGACGTTGCCCTCTTCGCGCGCCTGCCGGAGCTTACGCGCGGTGGGCAGTTCTGATTTTTCTTGTCCGGTGGTTTCGGCCATCCATGGCTCGGGTTGGGGCCGCGTCCCGCGACCGGTTTGAGATCAATGCACTTAACCTATCACGGCGCCGGGCGCTGTCCCGGTAACGGCGGGGGCTCGGCCTCGAAGAAACGCAACAATTCGCCGAAGATCTGCCCGGTCATGTCGCCGTACGCCCCGGCAATCGCGCCCACCAGCATCATCATGACGACCATGCTCGCGAGAATCCGGATCGCAAAGCCCACGCTCAAGATGTTGAACTGCGGCACGGTTCGCATCAAAAAACCCATGCCGACGCTGATCAAAAACGTCAGGCACAACAGCGGTGCCGCGATCCGCAGGCCGAGCTCGAACATGATCGCGAGCATCCCGACGACCATGTGCACGATCTGGTCGAAGCTCGCGAACCCGCCGAGCGGCACGTGCCGAAACGTCTGCGCCAGCGTGTGCAGCATGACGTTCAACCCGCCCGCCGCGACAAACAGCGCGAGCGCGAACATGAACAGCAGCTGCCCGGTCACGCCCGTCTGATCGTCGAACTCGGGGTTGAAGAGTTGCGCCGCGGCGAGGCCCATCTGCTGATCGATCATGTGCCCGCCCAGTTGCATCCCCGCCAACGGAAGCGACGCCGCGTAACCGATCACGTACCCGATCAACAACTCGAGCGCGATGAGCAGACCCAGCGACCAGAGATCGAGCCCGCGCACGGCCGCCGAGAGATTCGCCGACGCCTCGCCGTCCATCCACAGCATCGGCCAAACGGCGAACGACAGCCCGACGGCCAGGTACACCTTCACCACCCGCGGCACCGTCGAACTGCCCAGCACCGGCGCGAGCACGAAGATCCCCGTCAGCCGGAACAACACCAGCAGCCAGACCGGCGCGTAAGGCAGTAGTGGGGTCAGATCGACGGGCAATCACAAGCATCCTCAAAGTTCAAATTCACAATCGAAGGCGATCCAGATCCATCAGCCACCCGCGGGCAGCGGACCGAACATCTGCGCAGAGAAATCCAATAGCTTGGCGATCATCCAGGGCATCGCGACGATCGCGATCAGCACCATCCCGATGATCTTGGGCACGAAGCTGAGCGTCTGCTCCTGAATCTGCGTGACCGCCTGCATCACGCTCACGAACAGGCCGATCGCTAGGCCCGCGACAAGCACGGGGATGCTCAGCATCAGCATCAGCGTAAGCGTCTGTCGGGTCACGTCCACCAGTTGATCGGTCAGCATCGAATCGCTCCACAAAATCACTCACCAACGAACACACCGCGACACGCGCGCGGGACCACCGACTTACGACGACCGCTACCCGCCGCCGGGGGTCACGAAGCTGCTCAACAGATTCGCGACCACGAGGTTCCAACCGTCCACCAAAACAAACAGCAGCAGCTTGAACGGCAGCGAGATCAACACCGGCGGCAGCATCAGCATGCCCATCGAAATCAGCACGCTCGAGATCACCATGTCGATCACAAGAAACGGCAGATACAGCCTGAAACCCAGTAAAAACGCGACCTTCAGCTCGCTCAGCATGAACGCCGGGATCAGCGTCAGCATGTCGACGTCCGCCCGACGCAGTTCGCTGCGTTCCTTCGTCGACCCGGGCTCGCGCCACTCCATCAGCATGTAGACCGAGTCCCAATTCCCGGCGTGGTCGATCTGCGCGAACATGAAATCGCGCAGCGGCTGCTTTGCCTTCTCCCAGGCCTGTAACTCGTTCATCTCGATCTCGGGGTCCTGCATCGGCTGCAACACTTCGCTGTTGAGTCGATCCAGCGTCGGCGCCATCACGAGAAACGTCAGGAACAGCGACAGCCCGACGATGACCTGCGTCGGCGGCAGCGACTGCGTCCCTAGCGCCTGACGCAGCAGCGCGAGCACGACGACGATCCGCGTGAAACTCGTGCACATCACCAGGATCGACGGCACGAGTGTCAGCACCGTGAGCAGCAACAGAATCGATAGCGACGTGCTCAAACCCTCGGCCGGGCTCGACGCCGCGTCGGTGACATCGCCCTGGCTTGGCACGCCGTTGGATAACGCATTCAGCGCGTTGCCGCTGCGCGAGAGAAGCTGGATCGGATTGCTGATGCCCAACTCATCGGCCACCTCGATCGGGTCCCGCGGCGCGTCTTCTGGATTACGGTCGGCCGGCGCTGCGTTTGGCGTCACCGGCGCGGGACTGTCGACCGAGACGGGGCCGGGGTTCGCGTTTTGGCCGAGCGTCGGCTGGGCGGCGAAAGCGAAACAGAGCAGCGGGGCCAGCAGGATGACGAGTCGTCGTTTCAAGCCCCGCCCCCCGCCGCAGACAGCGCGGCCAATCGACCGCGCAGGTTCGATACCGTGTCGCGCGTTTCATTCGCTTCTGCCACGGGTCGCGCTTCAAACGACGCGGGTAACGCGGCTTCGCTCGCCGCCTGCTCGTCGTCGGACCATTGGCCGGACAGCTTTTTCATCACCGAGCCGAACTGCTGCGTCACGCTGCCGGACCGCGAAGCCTCGAGCGAACCGAGCAAGCCGGCGACCTCTTCCGCATCTTCGATCGATGCGAGCGTGCGCATCCCCGCCGAGGAGTCGCTCACAACGAGCACCCGCTCGCCCACACGCATCAGCAGCACGTGACTCCGCGGCGCGACCGTCGTCCGACTCAACACCTCGACCACCGAGCCCTGCGGCACCGCGCCGCTCACCACTCCGCCTCGGCGGAGCAGCCAACGCAACCCAAACACCATCGCCAGCACGACGCCGAGCGCGGCGAGCGTGCTCATCAACCAGCCGTCGCCCAGCGATCCGCTGCTGCCCTGCGCCGAAGCGCCCGAACCAAACGCGTTCGGCTCGCCCGCGCCTAGAGGCAACTGCTCGTTCGCGGGCAGAGTGATTGCGTCCGCCGGCGCTTCCTGAACCCGGTCATCGACACGAGCCGATGAGACCGTCGAATCGGCGGGCGTCGCATCCGCTTTCGCATCGTCCGCTGCCGCCGCGCGCTCGCGCATCTGCTCGATCCGCTGGACGTCGGTCAGCGCGTCCGCGTTCGCGTGTGACTGCGATAACGCCGACGCCGTCGGCAGCGTGACGCAGAGCACCAGCACGCCGAAGCGGGCCTGCCGCCATGCTTTCGTATTGAAGTTCAATCGCCGACCCAAACTTGGCCCTCCATGGCCGATGTTGGTCTTGTTCGAGCTTCGATCGACACCGCGTCGGCCTCATGCCTCGCCGCGTGGAGCCCGTTTCGAGCCGTTCTGTCTTACGCTGTCGCCCCGGACGCTTCGCCCGCCGCGGCGTCCACCGCCTGCTCGATCACGCCCGCATCCTGCACGTCCGCGAGGATCTCGCTGATCCGAATACAAAAATTATCGTTGAGCACCAGCACCTCGCCGCGCGCGACCAGCCGGCTGTTGACGTAGACATCCACCGGATCGCCCGCGAGCTTATTCAGTTCTACAACGCTGCCGCTCGCTAAGCGAAGCACGTCTTCGACGAGCATCTCGGCCCGACCCAGCTCGATCGTTACATCGAGATCGACGTCGCCAAGCATATCGATGCCGTCCGCGCTTCCGCCGACGGGTCCGACCGCGGACGCAACATCTTCCTGCATCTCATCGACTTGCCCCTGCGCTTCGGCAAGCGACTGGGCCAAGAGTTCATCGATCGCGTTCTGATCCGACATCCATGTCTCCGAACGATCAAAGGTCCGTGCTGAAACGCTTCCAATTGCTGATGACCACGTCCTTGACGTAGGGTTCGCCGTCCGCGTCTTCGCCGAAGCGCTTCTCGACCTTCTCGAGAATCTGCCGCTTGAGCGTCAATCGGTCCGGCTCGTTGAGCTGCGCCGGCTCCGCCCGCGCGAACACCTCGGTGACCTCCTGGCTGATGCGTGCCATCTGTTCTTCGATCTCGGCTTCGATGGTGCCGCGGTGCCGCTGCTGCACGACGACGTAGATCGTCGCGTCGTAGAGATAGGCCTGCGCGCCCTGTCGGGTGTTCTGAAACTTATCGCCGATGAGCAGCACCTCGACGGGCTCGAACTCAGCAGCTTTCGCGTCGACTTCCAGCCCCTCCGCCATCGCGGCCGGCGGCTTGTCGCCGAAGATGAAATAGCCCGCCGCGAAGATCGCGCCCTCGACCACCATCACCACGGCGAGGATGACGATCAGCTTCACCGGCAGCTTCTTCTTCGCCGGGGCTTGTCCGTCTTGTTTGTCTTCTTCAGCCATACTGCGTTCTTATCGGCAGATCGCCCCGTCAACCACGATCAATCCCGCAATTTTTGCGCGGTCGAGTACAACGCTCAGAAACGTCGTTCAAAAATCCGGAGGCCCCTCGCTGCCCTGACGGTCGATCACGACGTGCTCGGTCACGACGATCTCCACCCGGCGATTCTCGCGCGCCTCGTCCGTGTTGATGCCGCGCGGATCGATCGGCTCGCGATCGGCCGCGCCGGCAAGCAGGAAGCGCGCACCGTTCAGTCGATACGCAGAGGGTATTTCCGTGCCCGTCAGAAAATCCTCGACCGCCGCGGCCCGCTGATAGCTGAGCAGCCGCAGGTCGCCGGACGTCCCGTCGCTGTTGGCGAGTTCCATCGACGCGGCGTGGCCGATGAGTTCGATCTTGTTCGTGCTGTCCTTGAGCTTGATCCGCGAGACGAGGTCGATGAGCTGCAACCTGTTCGGCTCGGTCAGCTCGGCCGATCCGGGTTCAAAAAGGATCTTTCCGCCCACGGCGTACTGCTTGCCCTCGCGGATCGTGGTGACGCGGGGCTCTCGGCCGGACTGCCCGGGGTCCTTGACGTTGGATTTATTCGGCACGCGCTCCTGCCGCATGCGGATCGCTTCGAGGCGCTCAATCAGCGACAGCGCGGGGTCGTCCTTGGTCGGCAGCTTGCCGCCGCCGCCGCGCATGCCGAAGGCCTTCTTGATCTCTTCGACCACGGCCTGGTACTGGTCCTGTTTCTTGATCTCGGAAAACGACACAATAAGCACGAAAAAGCACAGCAACAGCGTAACCATGTCGCCGTAGGTCACCATCCAATCCGGTGCGCCCGGGGGTGGACATTTACACTTTTTCTTAGGCATGCTTGAGCCTCTAGCCGCTGGCGGTTGGTCGTGAGCCCGAAGCCGCGTCGCAGAGTCTTGCTAAGAGCGAAGGGCCAATGGCGAACCGCTTCCCTTTACGCCGCCTCTTCCTTCGGCCTTTCGCTCGGGGGCAGGAAGGTGCGGAGCTTTTGTTCGACGATGCGCGGGTTGTCGCCGCTCTGGATGGCCATGACGCCTTTGACGATCACGGTCTTGTAGAGCACTTCCTCGGCCGAGCGCTTGGATAAACGGTCGGCGATCGGCCCGGCGACCGCGTTGGCGACGATCGAGCCGTACATGGTGGTCAGCAGCGCGACAGCCAGCCCCGCGCCGATCGACGCGGGGTCCGACAGGTCCGACAGCATCGCGACCAGGCCGATGAGCGTGCCGATCATGCCCATCGCCGGGGCGTATTTCGTGATCGTGTCGAAGATGAACTTGCCCGATTCGTGCCGCTCGACGAGGTTGTCGAGGTCGGTGAGCATGATCTGCTCGATGAGCTCGGGGTCCGTGCCGTCCACGGCCATCTGAATACCCTGCACGACGAAAGGGTCGTCGATGTCCTTGACCGCGTTTTCTAACGAGAGGATGCCGTCGCGTCGCGCGATCTCGGCGTAGCCGACCATGTCTTCGATCAGCTTGTCGATCGGCATCGGGTTGTTGAAGAAGGCTTTCTTCGCGATGGCGACGATGTTGCGAACGATCTTCGTGGGGATCGCGAAGAAGACGATCGTGATCGACGCGCCGAAGACCAGGACGACCGACGGGATGTCGAGATAGATCCCGATCTTGCCGCCCAAGAGCAGCGTCGCGATGATCAGCAACCAGGTGCCGATGAAGCCGAAGATGGTGCCCAGGTCCATGGGAAAACTCGTCGTCAGTCCGTTGACACGCTTGTTTTATCGGCGGTCTATGGACGGCCGCTTGATGAATGCGTGAGCCGGTCAAACCGCGTTCAACTCGGCGGGATAATCTTGCGAAGCGATCGGCCGTAATCGATTGCGAGTTCGACGACCTCTTGCATCGACTCTTTGACGATCATCGTGTCGCCGGTCGTGAGGCGCAGCGTCGTGTCGGGGTTTTCCTCGACGACCTTGATCAGGTCGGCGTTGACCACGAACTGCTTGCCGTTGAGCCGGGTGACGGTGATCATGAGAGTGGTTAGTGGCGGGTGATTAATGGCTAGTGCGAAACTTGATCGACGCGCTGCACGGACTAGCCACTAGCCACGAGCCACGAGCCACTTCACTCACCTCAGCGACGCCAGGAGTTCCTGGATCATCTCGTCGCTGGTCGAGATGATCCGCGAGTTCGCGCTAAAGCCGGTCTGGGCGCTGATGAGCGTGATGAACTCCTGGGCGAGATCGACGTTACTCAGTTCGAGGGCTCGTCCGATGACTCGGCCTGCGCCGCTCGTGCCCGCGGTCACGATCTGGGGCGAGCCGGAGTTGGACGCGTTGGCGTAGAGGTTGCCGCCGACCTCCTGGAGGCCCGCGGTGTTGGAGAACATCGCCAGCGGGATTCGGCCGAGGTCTCGCAACAGCGAGTTGGAAAAGACGCCGGTGATCGTGCCGTCCTCGGAGATGCTGAAGTCTTCGAGCGTGCCGATCGGCGTGCCGTCCTGCTGCAGCGAGTTGACCTGGCTGATGTCCAGGCCCGAGAGCGCGGTCAACGATCCGAGCGTGCCGTTGGGGTCGGTGAACTGTAGCGTGATGTTTTGCGGGTCGAGGGCGCCGGTGTCGGTGCGATCGATGACGAAGGATCCGCCTTGTGCGATCGTGAATTGGCCGTTGGTGTCGAAGGACAGCGTGCCCGCGCTGAGGAACTTATTGAGGTCCGAGTCGTCGTCGGAGTGGATATAGAACTGCCACTCGGTGCCGGTCGAGTTCTTGTCTTCGAGCACGGTGATCATGTCGATGTTCATCGCGTTGCCGAGCGAGTCGTAGGTGATGAAGCTGGTGCGTGCGGACTCGCCGGTGGCCTCTTGCGTGACGGTCCAGGGAGTGGTGAAGGGCTGGGAGTTGACGCCGCCGGAGTTGGCGATGATGTCGCCGGGATCGATGAGCAGTTGATTGGCGGTGCCGGTATTGGACTCGACGACGACTTGTCCGAGCGCGTTGACGGTGACGCCGGGCGCGTTGGCCTGGGTGGTGTCGATGCCGGTGATGTCTTCGACAAAGGCCATGAAGTCGGCGAGGGTGGTTCCGTTGGCGTCGGAGTCGGTGGTGTTGGTGGCGTTGACTTCGAAGGTTCGCGAGGGCAGTTCCGCGCCGCCGCGGGTGATCGATCCGAAGGACAGAACCGAGCCGGCGGGGAAGCGTGCCGAACCGTCGGCCCCGAAGAGACTCGTCAGCGCATCGCCGGCAACGGCGGGGGTTGTGCCGCCCGGATCGGAGAAGAGCGCTTCGCTCTCGATGACCGAGCCTTGCGTCGCGACGTCGCCGGCGGCGTTGAGGTTGCCGCCGATGTTCACGTTCTCGGTAGCCTGCGCGATCGTCAGCACGCCGAGCGGGATGTTGATGTCTTGCAGGAGGCCGTCGACGACGTTGAAATCGGTATCGACGCCGAAGCCCTGGACTCTGCCGCCGCTGTTGGTGACGAGGTTGTAGTCGCGGTCGAGTTGGAACGTGCCGTCGCGGGTGTAGCGCTGCGAGCCGCCCTTTTCGACGACGAAGAAGCCCGACCCTTCGATCGCGGCGTGCGTCGGGACGCCGGTGGGTTGGAGTCCGCCGTCGGAGAAGTCTCTTGTGATCGCGGCGAGTCTCGTGCCAAGGCCGGCCTGTGCTGGGTTCGTTCCGCCGAGTCCGGTGCTCGGTGCCGAGCCGTTCTTGAGCGTCTGCGAGACCTGCGTCTCGAAGTGCGCCTGGCTGCGCTTGAAGCTCGTCGTATTGACGTTCGCGATGTTGTTACCGGCGACGCCGATGGATTGCGAGTTCGCGTTTAGCCCGGTTAAACCCGAGAACATGGCCCTGGTGATACTCATCGTCGTGTCTCCAAATCGTCTGGGCGATCAGCCCGTTTCTATTGCGTCATTGTCGAGTCGATGCTCGACCCGTGAGCCTGTTCCAGCACGTTACGCAGTGCCGCGTTCTCCACCTGTCCGAGTCCGCCGAGCGAAGCCAGCGGATGACTCTGTTGTGTCGCGGGGGTCTGCCCCGCAGCGTTCGCATCGGCCTTACTTGGCTCGGCCGAGGTTGTGTGATTCGCCTTCTTCGCTTCGCTGAGTAGATCGTCGAAGCTGCGCTTCTCAAACGCGGGCTTACCTTCTGCCGGCGCCGAGCCGGTGGGCGCGCCGCTGCCCGGACGAACCGTCGGCTCGAGCATCTGCAGCAATCGCATGGGGTCAACCGTCAACCTTGAGAAAACCTTTCGCGCTACTGCGCTTCGTTAAAGCTGCGAACCCCGCCCAATGGCAGCGACTCGCCCGTTTCCAATTCCAACTGAATCTCGCCATCGATCACGCTCACGCCCGTGACTCGCCCGGACACGTTCCGCGTCTCGCCCGTCGCGCTGCGCACCTCGCCGATCACGTCCCGACCGATCAGCGAACCCGAATCGAGCACCTGTAGGTTTGCGAGCAGTTGCTGGACGACCTGCGTGTCGAGGTCGCCGAGGTCTTCGACCCTGGTCACGCGGTCGGCGGGGAGTTCGCCGCCACCCGCGAGATTGAGGACCGGCTTGCCGTCGCGCACGCTCAGCGACTCGACGATGCCCTCGGTCGTGTTGTTCAGTTCATCCAGTCCGTTGACGAACTTGCCGATCATGTTCGCGCTGGTGGAGATCGAGTTCTGCGTGACGAGCTCTTGCAGCTGTTCGTCGAGCTGCGTCTGGCTCTCGATGTTACGGATGCTCGACAGCTGCTCGAGGATCGCCGCGGTGTCGTTGGGCGCGAGCGGGTCCTGGTTGCTGAGCTCCGACAGGATGATCTGCAGAAACTCGCCGGACGTCAGGTCGGCGAAGCCGTTCGCACCGGGGGTCGTGTTGGGTTCGTTGATGACGCTCGCGGCGCCACCGATAGCGGATGACATGGTCGAGTTCCTTTAATCAGTCGGTCGATTGTTCGGCGAGGTCAGCGAGGCGATCTTGGAACCCGCGACGGGCCTGCGATTGACCGCGGCGATCGGCGTCTTGCTCAGTCTCTCGGCCGGGCGAGTCGCCGGTGTATTGGCCTCGGCTTCGGCCGTCGTTTGCGCTCTGCTGCTGGCTACCGTTGTGTTGCGAGGCGTCGCCCTGCTGTTGGCTCTGGCTCTGGTTGGCCGAGCTGGTCGATGCCGACGCCGCGAGCGGCTGAACGCTCAAGCGCTCGACGCTCATGCCCTTGCTTTCCAGGGACGAACGCAGCTGCGCGAGTTGATTGGTCAATAACGTTTGAGCCGAGGTCGACTCGGCATGAAACGCCGCGCTCACGCTCGTTCCCGTGATCTGCATCTGGATCCGCACCGTGCCCATCTCAGGCGGTGTCAACCGAAGCGTCACCGCCCCGCCCCGCTGCTGCACCGCGCTGGCGAGCCCGCGCGTGAGACGCGATGTGTTCACCGCCTCGTTGTCGGCCGTCGCGTTCAACGGCTGCGCCTGCGCGAGCTTGGCCGCGTCGGGTGTCACTCCGATCGGGGCCGGGTTGAGGGGCAAGCGTGACTCGGCCCCGGCTTGATCGGACAAGGCGAAGGCGGTCTGGGCCTGCGCTGGGGCGGCGGTGTTTGAGGTCGCGGCGAGCTGCGCGGTCGTGCCGGCCTTGGTGTCGCCGCGCGATTCGCCATGCCCCGACTGCGATGATTCACCGGGTAGAGCGCCGGGTTGAATCGCGACCGCTGCGGCAGAACCCGTCGCCTGCCCGGTCGTTGCAGTCGTACCTGTCGGTTGACCGTTGGACTTAACCTGGCTCGCGACGGCTTGAGCCTGCGTCGATGTCTGCGCCTGCTGCTCGCCGGAGATCTTCGTCGCGGTCGATGCCTCAGCAGCGCGCGCATCGATCGCGGCCTCGGTCGCTGCGGTCGAAGTCGAACCGGCGGTCGCCTGAGCCAATGCCGCCTGCGCCGCGGCGTTCGCGAGTGCCTCGGCATCCGCATCGGCGGTCTCGGCGGCCTGCGTCTCTGATCCATCGCTGTCAGTCGTCTCAGATGCCGCGTTGTCGCCGCCATTATCGTTGCCGGACTGCGCGACATCGTCTGCCGACTGCTGCTCGCTCGCCGACTCGCCATCGGAAGCGGTCACGCCATCGTCAGCGGATACAGCAGCCGAAGCATCGGTGCGATCAATCGGATCGCTCTGGTTAGTATTCGACTTCGCCGCGTGATCCGAGGCATTCCCCGACCGATCTGCCGACGACGACTCGCGCAGAACCTCGCTAAACGGAGGCTTATTCTTGTCGCCAACACCTGCATCGCGCGATCGATCAAAGCGCGGCTCCGCCGAAGCGGGCAGCGCGGCGAACAAGTCGGCCGACGTTGTTTTCGTGGGGTTCAGCGAGCCGATGCTCATAGATTGGCCTCCTGCTTGACCTGATCCGTGCGCTGCCGGAGTTTCTCGATCAGCATCGCCGCCTGATCGATCTCGTTGGGCAGTTTGAATTCTTTGAGCACCTTCGCGGCCTTTCGCTCCTCCATCGCTGACAGATACGAGACGACCTGCTTCTCATCGCCCGAGCCGAGTAGCTCTTGGAACACCGCCTTGGCCTGCTTGGGCGGGATACCTTCGAGCATTGCGATCGCCTCCCGAAAATCGTCGCGTTGCATCTGCTCGAGTTGCGCGGCGACCGACGCCTCGAACTGCTGCTGCTTGGTCTCGAGTTCCGCGATGCGCTGCTCGATGAGCTTGCGCTGTGTGGACAGTTGCTGCTTGAGTGCCTCGGCCTCGACCTTCTGACGCTCGATCAACGCGCGCTGCTTATCATCGACCGTTTGAATCGATGCGAGTCGGGCCTCCGGCGTCACCGGACCGCCGGCCACCTGCTCCATCCGCAGGGCGCGCTCGGCCATCGCCTGAGCGTCGGATGCGGCCTGCTCGGCCTCGGCGTCGAGTGCCTTCTCTTCTTCGATGGTGTGATCGAAGACCGCGACCGCCTCACGCATCCGCTCTCGACTCAGTCGCCCGGACGCCCCCAACCAGCCCGCCAGCGCACCGAGCGCTAGAGCATTGACGACGAGGACGAGGATGGTCGCGGTGAAAAGGGTTCGCATCGGTCGGGCTCCGCCATGGCTTTCGCGGCGTAGGCCTGGGTCGTCTGCTCATCGAGCCGCTTCGCTTCCATGCGTCGCTGCTCAAGCTCCCAGGCCTGCCGCTGACGGTCCCTAAGCAATTCCAATGCCTTACGATTCTTCGACGCCTCCATTAATTCGTTTCTTGCTTGTTCTACAAGGGTTTCCAGCTGCGCCAGCTCGCGCACCACCCGATTACCCCGCAGCGCACAGCTTGCGCTATACCGCGCAATTCCCGCGATCGCCGCGAGGTCCACCGTACCTACCAGCCCGTCGGCCGCCTGACGCTTGCTCGTGCTGATCGTCTCCTGCATCTCGCGCAACTGACCCAACATCGCGTTTCGCTGATGCATCAGCTTCGCCAATGCCCGCTGCTTCTGCTGCTCAACCGCCTCGCGCTGCCGCAGCACCGCTTTGAACCTGAACGTGAATGCCTGCATCGCAAGCTCCTCTCGCGCCGCGTGAATCCGTTGAATCCTGATTCGGCTATTGCTGCTGAGCCTGTTGAATAGATAGGACGATCGCCTGCAGTTGTTGCTGCGTCGTGGCGATCTCGGCGTGCTCCGGCCCTTCGTGACGGCCCTGTCGCAGTAGCTGCTCGATCATCGGCCGGGCCGCGATCGCCAGGTCATAGTCCGGGTTCGATCCCTCCGCGTAGGCACCGA